>NZ_JBXWQW010000011.1:0-102858 GCF_059612585.1 Ruegeria sp. YKSF57
CCGCCAGCGTGACAACGGTAATTCCATCCGTCACCTGACGCCCCCGGTCAGTCATCCCGGAAAAACCCCAGTGGCGCAATGCAAAGCCAAATGCAGCCGCCGCCAGAATGACGGCCAACAGACGACCTGCGGCCTGCAGCACCGACGCCAGCGCTCCAAACTGGGGCAGCAGTGTAAAAACCGGAATACAGGTCAGCGGCAGGATGGCAGTACCGAGGATCAACAGACGTAGGGCCGGGGAGGGATCATGGTTGAGCAGGATCGTCAGATTCGCAGACGCGGTGACCGACGGGGCCGCCAGCATCAGGGCAACAGCCAGCGCAAGCGGCGACAACGGCAGGTCGAAAATCGCCAGCACAGCGAGAAAAACCAGCGGCATGACCAATTGCAGAACCAGCGCCGTTGCCGAGGTCCTGGCCATTGCATGCAGGCTTTCCACAGTGTCGCGTGGACCGATGCGAAACGCCGTCAGAAACAAAAGCAGCGCCACCATCTCGGGGATCCACGCCCGCAGGGTGCCTGCAAGGCCCGGCAAGGCGATCCCCGCAACCAGGCCGCAAATCAGGGCCAACTTGCCGTGACGGGCAACGAATGAAAGTGCGGAATGAATCATGGGAGCTGGGACTTGGGGCTTGGAAAAGTCTGGAGTGGGCCAGACGGCCCACTCCATGCTCTCGCAGCAGGTTTATCCGCCACCCGGCGCCTGCCGGATATTTTCAGGCAACCACGTTGCGATCTCGGGGAAGGCGATCAGCACAAAGACCATCAACACCATGATCAGGAACATCGGAAACGCCGCGCGCGCGATGAAGCCCATTTCATGATGCGTCATGCCTTGCAGCACGAACAGGTTGAACCCGATCGGCGGCGTGATCTGCGCCATCTCGACGACAACGACGATGAAAATGCCGAACCAGATCAGATCGATGCCCGCCTGCCTCACCATCGGCTCGACCACAGCCATGGTCAGCACCACCGACGAGATACCGTCAAGGAACATGCCCAGGATGATGTAGAATACCAGCAAGACCATCAGCAACTGGAATTTGCTGAGTTCAAGCTGAGCAATCAGATCCGCCAATCCGCGCGGCAGGCCGGTAAAGCCCATCGACAGCGACAGAAAGGCGGCTCCGGCCAGGATCAGCGCGATCATCGCGCTGGTGCGGGTGGCCCCCATCAGGCTTTCAGTAAATGTCTGCCAGCTGAGCGAGCCCTGGCTGGCAGCCAGGATCAGCCCGCCGATGACGCCGAATGCTGCGGCCTCGGTCGCGGTGGCATAGCCCAGGTACATCGATCCGATCACCACCAGGATCAGGCAGATCACTGGCAGAAGAAATCGCGAATTTGCAAGCCTTTGCCCCAGTGTCAGCGGCGGTTCCTGCGCCGGGTTCCATGTCTTGGACACCCGCGAGGAGATTGCCACATAAGCCATGAACATCGTGGCCAGCACCAGACCGGGCAGGATACCTGCGAAAAACAGTTTCGAAATCGACTCGTTGATGGTCACGCCATAGACGATCAGCGTCAGCGACGGCGGTATCATCAGGCCAAGCGTGGCCGCGCCCGCCAGCGTGCCGATTATCATCGGTTCGGGGTATTGCCGTTTTCGCAGTTCGGGGATCGACATTTTGCCCACCGTTGTCAACGTTGCAGCGGACGACCCCGACACGGCGGCAAACACGGTACAGCCCACGATATTGGTGTGCACCAAACCGCCGGGCAGCCCGGCCATCCAAGGGGCCAGCCCCTTGAACATATCCTCGGATAGCCGCGTTCGATACAGGATTTCGCCCATCCAGATGAACAGTGGAAGTGCGGTCAGCGTCCACGAGGACGATGCTGTCCAGATCGTGGTCAGCATTACGTCGCCAACCGGGCGGGTGGTGAACAGCTCCATCCCCACCCAGGCCACACCCATCAGCGCAAGGCCGACCCAGACGCCGGTTCCCAGCAGAAGGAAGAGCACAAAGAGAAAGAGAATGATGATCGAGAAATCTTCCATTACCTTACTCCCCAAAGCTCTGATCGACGAGATCGCGTTTGATGCGGTGCTCGCCGCTGATGATCAGGCTGATCAGGTGGTCCGTCAGAGCGATGGCAAAGATTACTGCGCCCAACAGCATGACGGATTGCGGTATCCACAGGGCGGTTCTGTCTTGTCCCTGACTGATATCGTTGAACTTCCACGACCAGTAAACGAATTTGACGCAGTAGCGGACGAAGAACCATGCAATTGCCGTGCCGATTGCAAAACACCATATGTTGACCACGCGTTGCATGGTCGGGCCAACCGCATTCAAAAGGATCGAAACACGGATATGCGCACCGCGGTTCAGCGCGTTGGCAAAGGCCAGGAACGAGGCCGCCGCCATGGCGTAGCCCGCATAATCCGGTGCGCCGGGAAATACCTCGCCCGTCCAGCGGGCAATCATCTGGATCACGATCAGCACAAGGATCGCGATCAGGCAAAGCGCGGCAAGAATACCAGAGCCGAGGTACAGGAAATCTAGGGCGGAGCGAAGCCGCTGGGCCATTGTCATGATGCCCCCCTGTTTTTTGCTGATTGGGAATGGGGCAGGCACCATCGCCCGCCCCGGTCCGGAGTCATTCCGACTTGGACGCCTTGAAGGCTTCGACGATCGCCGCACCGTCGGCACCGGCGGCCTCCAGCCATTCGGCTGTCATGGTTTCACCGATCTGCTGCAGCTCGCCCTTCAGTTGATCGCTGGCCTTGGCCACGGTCATACCGCCGTCGCTGAGACCCTTCAGGGTAAAGTCGGTGTATTGGACTGCGCGCCAGGTACCCGCGTATTCCGCCAGTTCCGCACAGCCCTGGATCACGGCCTTGTTCGCGTCCGAAACGCCCGACCAGGTGTCCGAATTCACCATGACATAGTTGCGCGGCAGCCAGGCATCCACTTCGTAGAAGTAATTCAGGCTTTCCCAGACTTTGCGGTCATAGCCGGTTGCGCCCGAACTGACCATCGAATCCGCAACGCCGGTGGCGAATGCCTGGCTGATTTCGGCCGCCTCGATGGTGACCGGCAACATCCCGGTCAGTTCCGCCAAACGCGCGGTGGCGTTGTTGTATGAGCGGAACTTGATGCCCTTCATGTCAGCGACCGAATTCACTTCGTCCCGGAAGTAAAGGCCCTGCGGCGGCCACGGTACCGAATAGATCAGGGTCAGGTTCTGGTCGGCAAGTACCTTTTCAAGAGTTGGCTTTGCCGCCTTCCACAGTTTTTCAGCGTCGTCAAAGGACGTCGCCAGGAACGGGATCGAGTCGACGCCGAAGATTGCGTCTTCGTTCTGGTGACCCGACAACAAGCGTTCGCCGA
This sequence comes from Ruegeria sp. YKSF57, assembly GCF_059612585.1. NCBI lineage: Bacteria > Pseudomonadati > Pseudomonadota > Alphaproteobacteria > Rhodobacterales > Roseobacteraceae > Ruegeria > Ruegeria sp. YKSF57. The sequence goes on from NZ_JBXWQW010000011.1 coordinate 3,339, forward strand.
TCGGCACTTGTCCGGTCTGGATGGCGCGCTTGATCTGTGCGCCGGGGAACAACGAACCCGACGGGTGCGTCACGATCTCGATTTCGCCTTGGGTGCCGGTCGTCACGCATTTGGCGAATTCCGCGCCGGTCACCGAATGAAAGTTCGAGCCGGAATAGGCCATTGGCATGTCCCATTTCTCGGCCATGGCCGGCATCGCCGCAGCCGCAGTCAGGGCAGTTGCCGTCATCAGTTTCGCAAGTGTTTTCATGGTTTTCTCCCTGGTGTGAAGTGTTTGATTGCGTGGTTGTTAATGCCCGGCCTTCGTATAGCGTGCCGGTGAATAGACGCTCAGGTCAACATTTGGCTGTCGCCCCGAGATGAGTTGGGCCAGCAAACGGCCCGTTTTGGGGCCGCCTGTCAGCCCAACATGATGGTGTCCGAACCCGGTGAACGCGCCCTTGATGTGCGGCAACTCTCCGATCACCGGGATTGAATCCGCCGGGGCAGGGCGGTGGCCCAGCCATTCTGTCACCTCGGCGGCTTTCAGGTCTGGAAAGACCGCTTTGGCGCTTTTTCGCAGCAACTCGATGGGACCCTCCGAAGCGCCCGCTTCAAGACCACCGAATTCGACCACACCTGCCAATCGCAAGCGCCCATCCATCGGGGTTGCGACGATTTTCCGGGCTGCCACCATAACGGGGGCCTTCGGCATGATCGACGGTTCCCAGAATTCGATGTGGTATCCGCGCTCCGCCTCCAACGGGATGTTCAGACCCAGTTTCCTGGTCAACGGACCCGACCATGCGCCGGTAGCGATGACCGCTGCATCGCAGGCAATGTTCTGCCCGGCGGCACGTACTGCGATGACATGCCCGTTTTCATGCACGATGTCCTCGGCATCCGCCCTTACCAGCTGTCCGCCTTGTGCCTGAAAATGCCCGGCAAGGTCCTTGACATATCGGCCCGGGTCGGCGATTCGGCCATGATCCTTCAGGCGCACCGCAAAGGTCAGGTCGGAGGCGAATATGGGATCGTAGGCGTGGAACTCCTGCGCGTCGAACTCGTCCCAGGTGAAACCGTGTTTGCGCCGCAAGCCCCAACCGAACGCATCTTCCCGGAAATGCGGGCGATCATTGTAGACGAACAGGTAATCCGACGGCTTGATCCATTTCTCGGCCCCCGTTCCCTGTGCAAGTGCCAGATGGTCTTGCAGGCTGTCGCCCACGATCGGAGCCAGAGCCGCCGCCGCCCGTTCAGCACCACTGGTATTGGCGTTGCCCAGGTACTTGAGCAGCCACGGCGCCAGTTTCGGCAAATAGCCCCATCGCAGAAACAGCGGCTGATTAGGGTCGAACAACATGCGCGGCGCCTTGGGCAGCAGGCCGGGAACGGTCACCGGCACGATCGAGCAGGACGCCAAAATGCCGCCATTGCCGAACGAGGTGCCCTCGGCCGGGCCTTTCTTATCGATCAGGATGACCCTGTGGCCATCCCGCTGCAGCCATATTGCGGTCGAAACCCCGACGATGCCGGCGCCGACGATGGCAATGGTTTTGGGCGTTTCAGTCATGATGCCCTCCACGGGTTCGCTGCTGAACGGACCGATTCGATTGGACATAGAGTGCCACATAGGGAAAAAACGTCAACAAAATGTTGACAAAGTGACGGTGAATAATATTCTGACGTCATGTCAAAATCCATTCTTGGCCCCATTGTATCTTCTGCTCACCTGGCCGAAGGGAGCTTTCCGGAAGTATCCGAGTTTGAATTCGGGCTGATCATCGCCGGACATGCCTTTGCCCGCTGGACGGTGCGCGCCATGGCCGCCGCCGGTTATTCCGGCCTGTCCTCGCTGGACGTATTGGTGCTGCACACGGTCCGCCATCGGGACCGCCCCAAAAAGCTGGCCGATATCTGTCATGTACTGAACGTCGAAGACACGCATACGGTCAATTACGCGATCAAGAAACTCAGCGCGGCAGGGTTGGTCAAACAGGGCCGTCAGGGCAAGGAAAAGACTGTCGAAGCCACGCCAGAAGGCGCCGCTGCCTGCACGCGATATGGCGAGATACGCGAGGCGCTCTTGCTGGAAGCGATGCAGGAAATCGGTGTCGAAGCCGAACAGCTTAGCCGGGTGTCCGCGCTGATGCGCCTGATGTCCGGGCAATACGACCAGGCCGCGCGTGGCGCCAGCGTGTTCTGAACACCGCGCGTTCATGTCGATTTCCGAACGCTGTAGTGATCAAGCTTGTCCAGATCGGGTCGCCCTCCCAACCCCGGACCGTCCGGGACGACAACCTGGCCATCCTTGACGGCAAATGGCGTCTCCAGAATGTCCTCTTTCAGGAAATACAAAGCCTGATAGAACTCGCAGCCCAGCGTTATCTCGGGCGTCGCGGCGATCATGTGGGTTCCGGCCAGATGCGCCAGCCCGGCCTCGAACATATCACCGCCATAGGCCGTCAACCCGTGTGCCGCTGCCATCCGCGCAACCGTCTGAGCGCGGGACAAACCGCCTGATTTCATGATCTTGACCGACACGCCGTCGCAAATGCCCTCGCGCGCGGCGCGCGCCATGTCTTCCGGCCCGAACACGCTTTCATCCGCCAAAAGGGGAACATTGGTCAAGCCTCGCAGCTGCGCCATCATGTCGAAATGGTGGTACCTGACAGGCTGTTCGATGAAATCCGGGGTAAAGCGGGCCACATCCAGCACGCGCGGCACCGCTTCTTCGATCTCAAGCCCCTGATTGTAGTCGACCCGCACGCGGAACTCGGGAAAGTCCTGAGCGATCCGTTCAAGCCGCATGATGTCAAAGGCATGGTCCTTGAACCCGGTCTTGAGCTTGATAAGCCCGACCTTGTCGGTACGCAGGCGCTCCATCAACTCGATATCCGCCCCAAAATCCGGATTGGCGATAGAACAGCTTAGCGGAATCGTGTCGCGACACTTGCCCCCAAGCAGGGACCAGACCGGCTGACCGCTGATCTGCCCGGCCAGATCCAGCAACGCGGTTTCCAGCGCTGCCTTGGCCTCGGTGCAATGGGCCACCGCGCGGGCGGCTTGGGCCATTATTGCTGCCCTGTCACCAACACTCCGGCCAACCACCAGTGGGCGAAGGTACCGGTCCAGCGCGGCATAGCTTGCCTCGGGGGTTCCGGTGAAAACCGACCAGGGTGAGGCCTCGCCAAACCCTTGAGCACCACCCTCGGCGGTCAGGCGCAAAACGACGATTTCACAGGTTCCCTCGACCCGTCCGATGCCATGATCCCTTGCGGAAACGACGGGCAATTTCAGGTGCCACAGATCAAATCCGGTGATGGTTTGCAAAAGATCCACGCTGTCCTCCCCCAAGGTCAAGAACAGTGTGCGGCGTCATTTTCATCATTTCAAATACTAATATTTTTGCAATGCATCAGCAAAAATGATGTATAGTGTTATATGGCCTCCTTCTTTCGCCACTATCAGGCTTTTCACGCCATTATCGAAACCGGGACCGTGACACGCGCGGCCGAGCAGCTTGGCGTCTCGCAGCCGGCCATTTCCAACCTTCTGGGGCAACTGGAGCGCCACTCCAAGCTCAAGCTCTTCGAGCGCAGCAGGGGCCGCTTGCTGCCGACGCCCGAAGCGATGGTGCTGTACGAGGAAATCGATACCGTGGTCCGGGGCCTTGACCATGTGAATCAAGCGGTGGTGGACTTGCAGAACCAAAAGGCCGGCCAGTTGCAGGTGGCGACCAGCCACGCCATGGCCTTTGGGTTCATGCCAGGAGAAATCGCGCGGTTTGCCGAGGACAAGCCGAACCTGACCATCGCGTTTCAGTCTCAGTACTCATCGAAGATACAGGAATGGGTCGCCGCGGGCCTGTTCGAGATAGGGATCTGCGAACCCCCTTTGCGCCAGGACGGCCTGGACTATACGCCCTTCTTCTTCGAGATCCTTTGCGCGGTTCCGCAAAATAGCCCACTGGTCGAACATAAAGTGCTGACCCCGAGGCTGCTGGATGATATCCCGTTTATCGTGATGGGTGCGGATCACATGGTCACCCGGCGTGCGCGCGAGGCGTTCCATACCGACGGGGCCAACATGAAAACGAGATGCCACACTGATCTGTTCCGAAACGCGTTGAATCTGGTCAAGCAGGGGCTGGGAGTGACCTTTGTCGATCCCTTCACCCTGTCCAGTGACGACCGCGAAGGATATGTGCTGCGCCGTTTTGTGCCGCAGATCGTGCTGGACGTGGTCATCGTCACCGCGCGCGGGCGCCCGATTTCGGCGATCGGGGAACAATTCCTGTCGCAGGTCTCGGCCAGTATGAGTCGCCTTGCAATATCTCCTGCCGTCGCCAGGTTGTGACAGTTCATCGGCCATCTGATACGCGACTTATCCTGAGAGCACTGGACGTTCTGGCGATCTTGCCAGAGAAAGCATGTGCGCCAGGCAAGAGTTGAACCTTGCACGACATTGCCCGCCAGCCTGCCGCCGATCACATGATCGGCCAAGACACAGAGGGAAGACAGACAGATGACCAAACACAGCCATTCCACTCACGATGCCCAGGCAGACGATCGCAACGAGAACATTCTGATCTACGTCGACGGCAAATTGGTACCCAAGCGCGAAGCAGTGGTTTCGGTCTATGACAGCGGATTCATGCTGGGCGACGGCATGTGGGAAGGGTTGCGCCTGTATGACGGCGAATGGGCCTTTTTCGACGACCACATGGACCGGCTGTTCAATTCGCTGAAATCGGTCTCGATAGACATCGGCATGGGGGCCGAAGACATCCGCAAGATTCTTGATGATACCGCCACGGCCAATGGCATGACAGGCGATGCCCATTGCCGCCTGATGATCACGCGCGGGCGCAAGGCCAAACCGTTCCAGCATCCGGGTCTGTCGAAATGGGGGCCGACCATCGTGGCCATCGTCGAGCATTCCACGCCCGCCGATAGCCTGCAATCGCGCGGTATCAGGCTGGCAACGGTCCCGCAGGTGCGCGGCTTGCCGATGAGTCAGGACGCCAAATACAACAGCCACTCCAAGCTGAACTGCGTGATCGCCTGCCTGCAGGCCGAGCAGGCCGGCGCGGATGAAGCGCTGATGCTGGACCCGCACGGGTTCGTCAACACCACCAACGCCTGCAATTTCTTCATCGTGCGCCGCGGCGAGGTTTGGACTTCGACGGGCGATTACTGCATGAACGGGGTCACCAGGCAAAAGGTGATCGACCTGTGCCGCGCCAACGGCATTCCGGTGCAGGAAAAGAACTATTCACTTTACGAGGCCTATGGCGCGGACGAGGCGTTTCTGACCGGCACCTTCGGGGCGCAGACGCCAGTGGCGGAAATCGACGGCAAACCGATCGGCGACCATACGGGCGCAGGCCCCATGACCTTGCGCCTTCGCCAACTCTACAAGGATCTGGTTGCGCAAAACGTGGTCGAGCAGAAGGCATCGAAAACGAAATAAGGGGCAGTGATGGCGGATTGGCCCGGATTACACGCCGGAACGTGGTTGAAATACGCGACGCGCCCGACGGGTAGAATATTCGTGGGAGCGGGCGGGGTCGACCCTGCGTGGCCGAACTCCGAAACTCCGTAACTGTACTGCCAGATGCGATGTTTGATGCCGGATCTCGGTTCAGCAAGAAACAGTCCCATTTCATATCGGCGGCAGTAACAGAAAATACTGTCGACCAACTGAATCTCGCCGGTCCGAGCGGCGCACATCGGGTGCTGGCGAGCCGACACCGCATCAGACAGACGACAAATCCGTGCACGAAATTGCCGCTCGCCTCCGCCTTTCCGTGCTATTTCAAAGGGTTCGAGTGGTTCCGTAAAAAATTCCCAAAGCTGCCGAATTGGCCTTGAATTTCCGTTGCTTGCGCGGATATACCCGTCGGCGGAGACGTGGCCGAGTGGTCGAAGGCGCTCCCCTGCTAAGGGAGTAGACGGGAAACCGTCTCGAGGGTTCGAATCCCTTCGTCTCCGCCATTTCACGGCTAACCTGCTGATATAAAACGATACTGGTTTTCGGGAAGGCCGAAATCCGCGCCCTGGTACAGTCAACTGGTACAGTGAGGGCACCGAATGTGCTCAAGCTCAGCATGGACACAGGCACATCGCTTGTCGACTTGGCCGCGAACAACATCGCGGGGAAGCGGCTCGCACCCCGGACACAGGAAAAGCGGCTGCGTTTCTTCTTGTCCATGCTCCGCTGGGCGAAAAAGCGCGGGCTGATAAAACAGGTTCCCAGTGAAGGTGTGAGCACCATGGTCGAGCCGAAGTCAGCCAGGGACGCAGGGAGACCGTGTTGGCTAATGGGCAAGGCGCGAAAAAGAGCCACCACTTGCCCGCACCGCGAGTGCTTGTGCAGCATCGACTGGCGAAAGCGGCACGAGTATCGCTGCGTTGCAGCTAATGTCGTCAGACCGGTTATTCAAAGCATCGAAAAGCCGTAGTCTTAAATTGCACTTTGACCGCATTCAGGCGCGACAATTGAGACGCGGATTTAAGTTGCCGTTCCCTGCAGGTCCGACCCTAAATCACCACAACGGCAGATTGACGCTGGACAGAACATTTCGGTGTTTCACGAGGCAACTTGGCTACTGGCAGTCTCAAAAACTATCTGTCTTGGCGGTGCCAGCACAGCGACTGGGCCAACTTCCTTGACTCTATGCTGGCTAAGAACCACAAGAGTGTATTGGTGAAAATTACTCGTTGCCGCGATGCTGCCGGCTTCGATGATCCAATGGCCTTCAGACCAATTGTAGCATGTGCCCCAGCATAGGAACGGGTTTGGCTGGGGTCTTCGCTATGAGCTCGTTCCTCGCAAGCATTCGCAACTGTCACCTGACAAGCCCCAGTCATCGCGTGACTCATGAAAGAAGGCGCCGTATGAACAGCACATGGCCAATAAATAGCGTGCTTGATGCCCGATAGATCAGGTCTCAGGCTCCGTTTCAATCAGTCATTCATCGTGTTTTCGCACGGCGTTCTTTGTTTAATCCCGGCACTCTTGTTGTTGTTCACAGGAACGCAGCTTCCTGCCCAAGCCACAGGCAATGCCGACGGATCGGTTTGTGACGAAGGTTTCGAAAACAAGAATGGATCGTGTCAAAGAACAGACGTACCAGAAAACGCATATCTGACGGGCAGTTCCTATGGCAGTGGCTGGGAATGCAATCATGGTTTCCAGCATGTCGGGGAGTTTTGCGAGGAAATCAATGTTCCTGAGAATGCCTATCTTGCATCAACCGGAGATCGATGGGAGTGCAATCGGCTCTTCCGCCGAGTCGGAGAAGAATGTGAAGAACTGATTGCGCCTCAAAATGGGTACGTCGAAACCCGGTTTGGCGCACAGGAAATACACTGCAACTGGGGATTTCGTAAGGAGGACCAGGAATGTGTTGCAATTAATGTCCCAAGCAACGGCCGTCTGACTGACAAAAACAGCGCGGATGGTTGGGTATGCCTCAGAGGTTACAGGGCAGCAGAGAGCGGCTGTGAGCCTGTGGCTATTCCAAAGCATGCATATCTAGCATCTGGAACTTTTTCCGGATGGAAATGCGAACGCGGTTTTCGCGCAAACCGGGACAGGTGCGTTGCGATCCTTGTCCCTTCAAACGCTCACTTGAATCGAAGAGGTGACGGATGGGAATGCAATCGGTCGTTCACACGACAGAACGACAAGTGCACCGAAAATGTGCCGAGACAATAGGTCGGTGGAAATCAATACCTCCTGACATATCCGGAAGGACGAAGCCGTGAACCATAACTCGATTGATGAAAATCTGGGTAAAAGCCTCAAAGCCGAAAAGGCTCGTCGCCGGTCCCACGGGATTAAGATATCTATTGCGTCAGCGGTGTTTGTTGCGGCGATAATTGTAGTGGTGTTTCTCTGATGCGTAAAAATGCCCCTCAAGTAACACTTCCGGGCTCAAAGATGTCAGCTCGTGGTCTGGAACAAAGAGCATTTCAGGACCGCAATGTTCGTAAGACGCGGAACGCTGACGTATCGGGAGTGATTGAAGAAGAGTTCGGAAAGTACTTGATTAAGGCAGGAATGCTGAGCGGTAACAGCGTTGCGCGCGCATTCCCCAAGCCGCCTGCTAAAACGCAGGCAATGATCGCCGACGCAGTTGGTGAAACACCCGCATTGGCCATTGAAGCACTAAAAAACACTCTCAAAGAGCGAGACAGAAAACGAAGCGGTCAACGCCGTTTGGAGGGAAACTCTGGCACCTTCGTTCCCAGTGAAAGAGAATATGCCGAGGCATTGCGCCAGATCAGGCTGACCCCTGCACAGGTTACAATGCTCAAAGCACTGACAATAGCAGGCAAGGAAGGTCTGACCATTGGTCACTTGTCTCAGGCGGCCGGTTACAAATCGCGCGAGGCGTCCGTCAAGGTCTTCAAGAAAATCGGGTTTTTGATCGCAGAATATCTGGAACTCGAACTTCCCGAAGGCGGGTCTGCTCAGAATGATGGCGCTGCTCAAGTCCTGGCATTTTCTCACGTCGAAAATGACGATAAACCAGCCACTTGGATCATGCATCAGGAACTGCGCGACGCCGTGCGTTCTATTCTATGACGAAAAATCAAGCACCTAAATACGAAGAGAGTTCCTGACCGCTCCAAATGCACGAAAGGTTGCACGCATAGCTTATGCTGAAGAAAAAATCATACCCGCTCGACCTGATCTATGTACCTGTGAAACGTGCAAAAACACTTGATCAGCAAAAAGTCCTGTCGCTGGCCGAAGATATCCTGAAGAACGGCCAGAAAACCCCGATTCAGATACGCGCGGACAACAAAAGGTTCGTACTGATTGAAGGCCTTCACCGACTAGAGGCCATTCGCGCCCTCGGAGGAGACACTGTCGAAGCCTACTTGGTGCGCGCCAGGCTACACTAAATTTTTGTTGGGATTGGCGTTCGACAAAGCCTCGGAAAACGTCAGCAGGCGCTGACTTTCTTCATCCCAAAGATGCAATCGCGCGCAGTGAAAGCTCTCATACAGAGTAATACGCTGGCAGTTTTCCAACTCGGAATGGTCACGCAAAACCTCGTTTAGCCGATAAAACGGTATGCGGCTGGCAAGGTGGTGAACATGGTGCACACCAATATTGGCAGAGAACCATCGCAGGATGCCTGGCAGGGCATAGTGAGAACTTCCATAGAATGCGGCGTTCTGAAGATTCCACACTTCTTCCCGCTCCCAGGTCGTGTGTTCAAACTGGTGTTGAATATAGAATAGCCAAATACCAATCGATGATGCGACAATCATGGTTGGCAGATAAACATACGCCAACACGTCAAAGCCTCCGGCCCAAATAACCAGAGGCAATAACCCTGCAATCGCGGCGTTTGTTCCCATCGCACTTGCCCAATACAGCCAGCCCGACCGCATGAAACCAAGAGGTAAGCGGTTTTGAAGAAAGAACGTATAGATCGGCACAATACCCAAAAGGAAGATGGGATTCCGGGTCAGACGATAAGCGGCACGCCCGAACCATTTCCGCTTCAGGTATTCCTCAACAGTCAATGTAGGGATGTCACCCATGCCACGTCGATCAAGGTTACCCGTTGAGGCGTGGTGAATCGCGTGGCTTTGTCGCCAAACGTCGTAGGGTGTCAGGGCAAGAATACCCAGAACCCGGCCTGTCCAATTGCAAACGGTTCGGTTTCTAAAGAAAGATCCATGACCACAATCATGCATAATGATGAAGATACGGACCAGAAACGCGGCATTCAGGATGGACAGTAATATTGCGACCCAGACACTAAAAGATAACGCAAACCACGCTATAGCCCATAGCGCAAATAATGGGACAACAGTGACCGAAAGTTCAAAAACACTGCGCTTCGCATCGGCCACACGATATTGCGCGAGTACCCGCGTCCAGTCTTTTGGTTGCAACTTACGTGTTCTCCAACGGCTTTTAGTAGCCCATTGTGCAAACGGGCACCCCCAAAAGGGTGCCCGAAAAAGATCAAGCCAGTGCCAGATTGGCGGCGCTGTCGCGTCCGTCACGGCCGGCTTCAACGTCGAAGGTCACCTTCTGGCCATCCTTCAATTCGCTGATGCCGGAACGTTCAAGTGCCGAGACATGCACGAATACATCGCGCTTACCGTCTTCAGGCTCGATGAAGCCAAAACCTTTGGTCGAGTTGAACCATTTTACTGTGCCATTTGCCATGGTGGAAGTCTCCTAATAATTGCCGCCCGCATGATTGCGGCGACTCGGCGTGGTCGGTCTGAATCGAAAGACTGAACGCCGAATTGAGGAGACAGCAGGTCGAAAAAGAAAAACGTAAGCCTAATGTATATGGACTTCGAGTACGCACGATACAAGCCTTGATTCAGTGGAGTAAAACAGAGGATTTGAATCTCCCTGGCTCAAGTCAGGATAAAGAGCACCAGAGCCGTTGCTAAAGCACGCTTTGTCTGTGTCCTGCTCATTGCCGGACAAACGCTTGCTGCGCCCGGAATGAATGGTCCGTCTTCATGCCGCAGTGCCGCGCCAACGATGATGCACATGTGATAAAACCTATGCTGCGAGCGCGCGCAGCGAAAATCTCCAAGGTACAGTTTGGGCTCACGGACTAACCCGCTCTCGCGGCAAGGGGCAGCGTCACGGCCCTTGTTGAAACTGGTTGGAATCAGTCTGACAGCACCCTTCTTTCCACAAGCCCCTGTTCTTGCGGATCGGAAAGATTGGAACGGCATCGCGCTCGATGATGGCATTGTTACAGCGGCGCGTGTCGCAGGCGCCATCGGCGATCACGGTGCCGATCGGCTCGTCCGGCGGGGTCTGGCTGGGCAGGTCAGATAGTACTGGGCTGGCCGCCCCCAGGCCTGAACACCTAACCCGGAATGATCGTCAGCCGGTCGTTCAGCCACGGCAGCCGCGCCACCGCCGGATCGATCATATGCGCCTGCATCAGGCGGCGCATCATCTCGGCCACGTCGCGCGGCACCTGATCGGACCAGTCCGACCGGGTGTACAGGGAAATCCGGCGCGAGAAATCCCCGAACGGCACCGGAAACACGTCGATATCGTCGTGGAACCGTTCGGCGCGCATATATCCCAGCGGTGTCGTCAGCGCCCAGCCCAGCCGCCGCCCCACCATCGCCATCAGCGCCAGATGCGAGCCGATCTCGAACCGCTCCTCGAATTCCAGCTTGTGCCGCGCCAGTTGCGCCTCGATCTGGCGGCTGATCAGCTGCTCGCGCGCATAGCGCAGAAACGGCAGGTCCGCCAGCGCCCCGGCCACATCGCCGCCCTCGGGAACCGCCCCTTTGGGCGCCACCAGAATGAAGGGGTCGTTGACCAGCGGATATTCCACCACCCCTTCCAGCATCTCGCCGCTATGGGCCGAGACCGCCAGATGCAGCCGCTGCGAGGCCAGCGCCTCGAAGATTTCGAGGCTGGGCAGGGTGACCAGCTTGAACTTGCTGCGGGTCAGGCTGTCGGCCAGCAACGTCGCCAGCCGCGGCGTCAGGTCATTGTCGAAATCGTCGATCAGCCCGATCGACAGCATGCTCAGGTGGCCCAGATCCATCACCATCAGCTCGCTCTGGGCCTGTTGCAGTTCCGACAGCACCGCCTCGGCGCGGGTCTGGAAACCGCGCCCCGCCTGCGTCAGCCGCATCGGCCGCCGCGTGTGATCGACCAGATCGACGCCAAGCGCCTGTTCCAGATTGCGCAGCTGCTGGCTGACCGATGGCTGGCTGAGCCCGGTGACCTCGGCCGCCTGCGCCACCGAGCCGGTGCGCGCCAGCGCCGCGAACACTTCCAGCCCCCGCAGGGTCACACCCTTGATCACCATTCAACCGTCCCTTTCCGCTGCGCCATTTCTGAAAGGCCCCCGGCGTCAGGTCAAGCACTCAAACCCGGCACACCGCACTGGGGTGGCCGGGCAAACCCGTCAACACTGGGATCAAACCTTAGCGGCAGGCGGCCTGCGCCAGCTGCCCAAAGACCTCATACCGCTCCCACAGTGTGTCGTCCTCGGCGGTTTTCGACATCTTCACTTCCTGCGCCTGATGCGGGTCGGTGAACCACTTGGCCACGGTGCGCTGGTCGCCGCGTGACAAGGTGTCGTTGGCCACGCCCTGAATACAGTTGCACCGCTGACGCGTTGCCGCCTGACTGCCCGAGGCCATGCAGGCCCGCTGGATGTCGCCGCGCGCCGCAGAGGCGGTCGGAATCGCCGATGCCAGCAAGGCTGCGCCGAATGCGATGGTAAAGAGATGTTTCATGACTCTGCTCTCGTTTTGCCTGCCCGGAGGAATCTGTGCCCCTCTCGGCCGTGGGCAAAGTATGAATTAAACGGTCGCGTGGATCAATCATACGTTGCGAAAAAGTGATTACTCGATCCGGAAACGATACATTCCCACCATCCCCCGTAGGCCGGGCTTCAGCCCGGCACCGGTCAGGACAGGAAGGGGAGCCACCTTTCAATCGCCTTGATTAACGCTTCGATTTTTTCCGGATACGTTGCAGCATACCCCGCTCCGGTCGCCGGAATACCCCACTTGATCAAAGTATCGACCGCAAGATCGCCTTTGCCTGCGCACCATTTGAGAAAGCTTGCCAACCCAGATTTAAGCTTAGCAAGAATAGCCTCAATCCGCTCACGAGCAGGGCGTTCCTCTTCCAAAGCCGTCGAGAGTTCTTCGGTGGCTTCCCAGATCAAGGTTATCGCGCCGGACAAACGTTCATCTTCGATGCTCTCAGGAGGGTTGTTGCCTCCGATACCGTGGCGCGCAGACGTTCGAACCGTCAGGCTGTCTTTCATGTCCGATAAGGCTTTTTCGACGTCCCACCGCGCCTGAATTTGTTCGATTTCGCCAGCGACAGCTTCGGGACCGGCCTCCCAAACGGCATCGTCGATCAGCGCAACACGGCGCTGCAAGTCCCAGTCGAGGGGTTTGCCATCAAGGAAACCGGCGTACCAGTTCTGAAACCAGTCGGTCCCGATTTCACGTGCGACAATGTCGAAGAAAAATGCTGCGCGTTTGGACGCATGAGGGCTTTCCAGCAACCACAGTTTCAGAAGGAAAGGATTGTTTGCGTTGAAATCGTCGTTGAGCGCGTGATGCAGGTATTCTGTGGCCAGATTGCGAAGATCACCATCGGCATTGGCCGCGCCGCGAAAGTAGTTGTTCAATCTGCTGATCGAAGCACGACAGCAAGGCTCCGGCGCGCGCTCGCCGCTCAGCGCCAAAACGGCCTCGCCAATCGCGCCGAACCGAAAATCAAACGCGCCGACCTCTTCTCTAAAGGCGCGGTCGAATTCTTCGCCACGACGCCCCAACGTCTTTGGCAAATCCTTGCCCTCATACCCCACCACGCTGACCAGAAGGCGCAGGTATGAGCAAAGAAAATCATTCAGACGCTGCACCTTGTTGTCGCCCGACAGGTGCAACGCAACCGCAGCCGCCGCAGGCACCGACCGGAGGGCATTGCGCCTCAGAACATCGCGCAGCTTGATTTCATCGGCGCTCAGCAGCCAAGTATCAATCGTTTCGTTGCTCAGGGTCGGTGCGCCGTCGTTCTCCACCTTGACCGCCTTAAAAAACCCGCTAATACGCGGAACATGACAGACCTCGCTCATATCCGCAATTTCTCCATCGTCGCGCATATCGACCATGGCAAATCCACCCTTGCCGACCGGCTCATCCAGGAGACCGGGACGGTGCAGGATCGTGACATGAAGGAACAACTGCTCGACGCCATGGATATCGAGCGCGAGCGGGGCATCACCATCAAGGCCAACACCGTCCGCATCGACTATACCGCCGACAATGGCGAGGCCTATGTGCTGAACCTGATCGACACGCCCGGCCATGTCGACTTCGCCTACGAGGTCAGCCGCTCCATGCGCGCGGTCGAAGGCTCCCTGCTGGTTGTGGACAGCACCCAGGGGGTCGAGGCGCAGACGCTGGCGAACGTCTATCAGGCCATCGACGCCGATCATGAAATCGTGCCGGTGCTCAACAAGATTGATCTGCCCGCCTCCGATTGCGACCGCGTGGCCGAACAGATCGAGGACGTGATCGGCATAGACGCATCCGGCGCCATCCGGGTCAGCGCCAAGACCGGGCAGGGCATCCACGAAACGCTGGAGGCCATCGTCGCGCATCTGCCCGCGCCCAAGGGCACGCTTGATGCGCCGCTCAAGGCGATGCTGGTGGATTCTTGGTACGACAGCTATCTCGGCGTCATCGTTCTGGTCCGCATCATGGACGGCGTGCTGAAAAAGGGCATGCGGGTCAAGTTCATGTCGAACGGCACCCTGCACCATGTCGACCGCATCGGCGTCTTCCGCCCCGCGATGCAGGTGGTCGACCAGCTTGGCCCCGGCGAAATCGGCTTTCTCACCGCCTCGATCAAACAGGTCCGCGACACCCGCGTTGGCGACACCATCACCAATGACCGCAACGGCACCGAAAAGGCGCTGCCCGGCTTCAAACCGGCGCAGCCGGTGGTGTTCTGTGGCCTCTTCCCGGTGGATTCAGCCGAATTCGAAGACCTCCGCGACGCGATCGACAAGCTGGCGCTGAACGACGCCTCCTTCAGCTTCGAGATGGAAACCTCCGCCGCGCTGGGCTTCGGCTTCCGCTGCGGCTTTCTGGGCCTTCTCCACCTCGAGGTGATCCGCGACCGCATCGAACGCGAATACGATATCGAACTGATCACCACCGCGCCGTCGGTGATCTATCACGTCTTCATGAAGGACGGCGAAAAGATCGAACTGCACAACCCCGCCGACATGCCCGACCTGTCCAAGGTCGACCACCTTGAGGAACCGCGCATCAAGGCCACCATCCTTGTGCCCGACGAATTCCTCGGCGACGTGCTGAAACTCTGCCAGGACCGCCGCGGCATCCAGATGGACCTGACCTATGCGGGCCAGCGCGCCATGGTCGTCTATGACCTGCCCCTGAACGAGGTCGTCTTTGACTTCTACGACCGCCTGAAATCGGTGACCAAGGGCTATGCCAGCTTCGACTACCAGCTCACCGGCTACCGTCAGGACAATCTGGTCAAGATGTCGATCCTTGTGAATGACGAACCGGTCGATGCGCTGTCGACCATGGTTCACCGCGACCGGGCCGAGATGCGCGGCCGCGCGATGTGCGAAAAGCTCAAGGACCTGATCCCGCGCCACATGTTCAAGATCCCGATCCAGGCCGCCATCGGAGGCAAGGTCATAGCCCGCGAGACCCTGTCCGCCCTGCGCAAGGACGTGACCGCCAAATGCTACGGAGGCGACGCCACCCGGAAACGCAAACTGCTGGACAAGCAGAAGGCGGGGAAGAAGAAGATGCGCCAGTTCGGGAAGGTCGATATCCCGCAGGAGGCGTTTATTTCAGCGTTGAAGATGGATAGTTGACGCGTGTCTGATTTTCTTTGCCCTATTTGGGGAACTAAAGCGGAGCCTCGCATCAGCCACGGCGACAATAATGAACTTGTGTCTTTCCGAGCCGGGGGTCATTACAAGATAACTGGCACCGCTCTTGCGATGATGCGAAGCTGGGGTGAAGATAAGGATCAAGAAAGAGCCGCCTTGTCTCAGGCAATCTTGGAAGCAAACATCAATGGTGGCATATTTCTAATCACTTCTAATGATCTTAAGGTGGGGGCGAGCGTACTTAAGCCACGCACTTACCGAGATAACCTAAATCTACTTCTGAAAGCGGCGGCACATAAAGTCCCAATCCTGGGTGAGTCCGTTTTTACCCATGGCTTTGTAAACTACGATCCAGATTGGGACTATGTTGTCGCCCTAGCTTGGCAGGAAACTCGTCCCGATGAGAGGTTTGAGCCATATGTTTTGGAGTATTTTGATTTTGCCGCAAGGCATGGCTTAGCTCGCATCGAAAAGAATGAATGCTACCTGACGCTCGAAGGCTATGAATTCATCGAAAGCTTGGGGATAAGTAGCAATTCCGGCGACTCGATATTTGTTGCGATGTGGTTCGGAAGCGCTGAGGTAAATTCATTCTACGAGAATGCTGTAAAACCCGCGATCGAAGGCGCTGGCTACAACTGTGTAAGGATTGATCAAACTCATCACAATGAGCGGATTGATGAGATGATTCTGGCTGAAATTCGAAAGTCAAAAGCCGTATTAGTCGATGTGACTTGTGGACTTGCTAAACCTCTAGAGTGGTCAAAATCCGACACGGTCGGAGCGCCAAGAGGCGGAGTCTACTTTGAAGCTGGTTTTGCGGCGGGGTTGGGACGTCCAATCATCTGGTGTGTGCAACAAGAAGTTGCTGACACGGAAAACGTCGTTCATTTTGACGTCAGGCAATACAATCAAATTCGATGGCAGCAAGACCACGAAAGCAATAGAGAATTGATCAAAGCCAGAATAGAAGCCACGCTTGGGCGCGGGAACGCATTTCCACATTCTAGCTAAGGACCAGTTGCTTAAGCTCCACTTGGTCCTCTAAACCCACATTTCAACCCACCCGCCCGGCGGCACCGCCGGGCCGCGTCATGCTGAAAGCATGCCTCCGGCATGACCCGCCCGTCGAACCGAAGGTTCGCCTTTGGCGAAACAAACCAAAGGTTTGCCTCCGGCAAAACGGGCGGCGCGTTTGCGCCCCGGGGCTCCGCCCGTTCGCGGCCTTCGGTTCCGATCACACCCGTTGCATTTATCTCCGTAGGGCGGGCTTCAGCCCGCCATCCAACCCGGGCAACAGGCGCCAATCCGATGCATTGGCGGCACATATTGGCGGGCTGAAGCCCGCCCTACGCTACCGGATCACTGACGGGCCTCCGCCCGGTCGGCCCTGAAACGGTCCACTGGACCGTTTCCAAGACGGGCCTCACCCCCTCCGCCCGGTCGCGGCCCTCGGTTCTGCCCACGCCCGTTGCATTTTTCTCCGTAGGGCGGGCTTCAGCCCGCCATCCAACCCGAGCAACAGGCGCCAATCCGATGCATTGGCGGCACATATTGGCGGGCTGAAGCCCGCTCTACGCTACCGGATCACTAATGACGCTCCGCCCGTTCGGCCCTGAAACGGTCCTCTGGACCGTTTCCAGGACGGGCCTTACCCCTCATAAGCCAACCACCGCCGATCCCAAACCCTCCGACCAAAGTCCGCAGTACCGCCCGCCGGAAAAGTGGTATCATTCCGACACCTTTGTGGGAGGATACCCTGATGAAACATCTGACAATCGCTGCCGCCTTCTGCCTGCTGGCCATGCCCGCCCTTGCCGGGCAATGCCCCACCGACATTGCCGCCATCAACGCCGCGCTGGATGCGGGCACCGACCTGACCGACGAGCAGATCGTACAGGTCGAGGCATGGCGCGACGAGGGGCAGCAACTGCATGACGCGGGCGATCACAGCGCCTCGGTCGAGACGCTGGCCCAGGCCAAAGAGATGCTGGGCCTCAACTGACACCGGCATCATGGGGGCGTGCGGCGTCACCCCGCCGCGCGACCCATCAATCGGCGCCACCACCGGATCTGGTCGCGCTGCATCACCTCTCCGCCCTCCACCGGGTCCAGCCCGCCGCGCTGCAGGATGCGCCGTTCCTCGGCGCGGGTCATCTGCACCTCGCGCACCCGCAGCGCCGCCTCGCGCGCGGTGACATAGGTGCCGTCCGGCCCCGGCTCCATCCCCGGAATGCCCCTGCCGCGCGACCACCAGCCGCGCAGCCCGCTCAGCGGGTGCCGCCAGCCGATCTGTTCGTTGTCCGACAGGTCCCAGATGCGCTCTGCCTCGGGGATCGAAACCAGCGCCGCCAGCGCCCGCCCGCGCCGGGTCAGGATGATCACCTCGCGCGGGTCCTGGGCGCGGGTCACAAGCTGGCTCAGCTCGGCGCGGGCGCGGGAAATCGGGATGAGCATGGGCGAATCTCCTTTGTACGATTCGGACAACCGGGGGTCTGAAACTGGGACATTTCGGTAAATTCGGCCCTGCCGCGGCGTACGATCGCCTTTGCACCTGCAGAAAGACGCGATTTTCAGGCGCAGAAAAGGTGCCCCGGTTTTTCCAGTTTTAACCGCGCGTGGCAGCACCGGTTTTCAGGTTGTCCACATATTCGTACAAGTGGATATCAACACGTTATCCCCGTCTAATTTTCATGCTGCAGTGCTATTTTCTTGTCTGGCGGCAGGGCCGGTGCAACAGTTGGTCCATCGCAAGGGTTCTTAGGAACCGGAGCGGGACGCACAGGCCAAGGGGGTCGGAGTTGACGGAAGGCAGGTCTTAGGATTTGCGTTTCATCGCAAAGGCTTACCGGGAACAGGTCGGTCGCGAGGGGTCTTCGGGCTCATGGCGAAGGATCGGTTTTTCATAAGGGTTGTGCGGGTCGTGTGGGGGCCCTCGGGTCTCATGCGGCGGCACCGGTCCTTCGGGATCGGGGCAAACGGTCAGGTGTACTTTTCGGAGGAAGCCAGGCCACTAAGGCGTCAGGGGTATCCGTCTGGATGCATGCGAAGACCGCGTCTGAGCACCTGACGCCTTTTCCTTTTTCAGGTCGGGATCATACAGGCCACCACTCGTAACCCATTGAAAAGAAACGGGGATCAACTGCATGAGCAGTCAATCCCCGTCGTCAGCGTCTGCTGATGCATTACCGCGTCCATGCACCTGTGATGCCATGGCTACCCGGTTTGCGGGACTGGTACAACCACATATTGCGGGCCATGCGGTTTTGGTGACCATATTTTGTTGAATGAGGCGTCAGGGCAACAGGCCGTCCGGTTGCCCGGAGCCGGGGTCAGAATTTCTTCTGAATATCCTCGGCCACATCCTCGATTGCGTCCCCGGCCTTCTGTACATCACGCCCCGCCCCCTTGGCGGTCTCGCAAGCGGCCAATGAAATAAGGGCAATGCCAACCAAAATCGCGCGGATCATGCTGCTCTCCGTTTCTTCTGTTTGCCGATCCCGTAGCACCTCTTGTACAACAAATCCAGCTTTGTCGCGCTGCCGTCACTTCTGTCGAAACAACGGCGCAAACAAAGCTGTCAAAATGAACAAAAGCGCCGCAGCACAAACAATACTAGGCCCCGCCGGAGCATCACCAAGATAAGCTGCGCCTAGCCCACCCACGGCAGCCATACCGCCGAGGAGAGCTGCGGTCATGGCCATGGCCTCTGGCGTTCTGACCAAGGGCCGTGCACCCGCTGCCGGGATGACAAGCAAAGCGGCGATCAACAAGACCCCAACGACCTTTATTGCAACAGCAACCGTCAGGGCGAGGGAAAGCGTCAGCCACAGCTCCTCACGCCTTGGATTCACACCCGAAGCGCGGGCGAGGTCCGGGTTTAGCGTGGACACCAGCAGAGCAGACCAGCGCCATGCGGTTCCTCCGACGATCAGTATTGCCCCGCCCCATATAGCGGCGAGGTCGGCGCGGGTTACGGCGAGAATGTCGCCGAACAGGAACGCGCTAAGGTCCAGGCGGACATCCGAAAGCAAGGTCACCGCTACCATTCCCGCTGCCAGCGCGGTATGGGCCATAACTCCCAGCAACGTGTCCATCGCGTATCCGCGGCCGCGGAAAGCAGTAATTGCAAGGCCCATTGCAAGCGCCGCCGCGATCACTGAGGGTAAAAGTGGTAAAGAAAAGCTGAGCGCAAGCGCCACGCCCAGGATCGCGGCATGGGCCGTTGCTTCTCCAAAATAGGCCATCCGGCGCCAGACAACGAAACAGCCCAAGGGGGCGGTCGCGACTGCGACGCCCAATCCGGCGAGAGTTGCGCGAACCATGAAATCATCGAGCATCAGTGCGTCTCATCATGCGAGTGCGGGTGGTCGTGATCATGCGAGTGGCTGTGCTCGTGCCGATAAAGTGCCATGGTTCCCTTGGTGCCACTTCCGAAAAGCGCGCGGTATTCCGGCGCGTCGGCAACCATCCGCGGAGAACCTTCGCAGCAGATATGGCCATTCAAGCACAGAACGCGGTCTGATGCGGCCATGACGACATGGAGATCATGACTGACCATCAAAATCGCGCATCCCAAATCGTGCCGAACCTGCTCGATCTGCTCATAGAACGCGGCGGAACCGGGTTGATCCAGGCCTTGTGTTGCTTCATCCAACAGCAACAGTTGCGGCCTTTCCAGCAGGGCGCGCGCCAAAAGAACACGCTGGAACTGGCCGCCGGAAAGATCTGCCATCTGGCGGTGTCGGATGTCCGAAACTCCGGCTCGTTCAAGCGCATCCAAAGCTATCGTGGACGCGATGCGCCGGGGCAGGCTCAGGAAGCGCTCTACGGTCATCGGCAGGGCCGCATCCAACGCAAGTTTTTGGGGTACATATCCGATGCGCAGCCCAGGTGCCCGGACAATGTGTCCTTGCGCCAGGGGTACCGCGCCAATCAAGGCCCTCAGAAAGGTGGATTTGCCCGACCCGTTTGGTCCCACGATGGTGACGATTTCACCCGCCGAAATTGCGACGTCGATATTGTCAAGGATCGTGCGGCCCTCCAACTCGATCCTGACGCCCTCGGCGGCAATGACCGGAGGGCTCATGCCACACCTGTTGCGCAAGTGGGGCAAAGACCCTCGGCTTCGACAACGACACGTTCGATGACAAACCCGGTCTTGTCCGCAGCGGTACCCAACCGGCCTTGTTTCAGTTCCGTTTCAGCTTCGGCTACAGCCTTGCATTCTCGGCAGATCAGAAAGGCCGGGATGTGGTCATGGGTGGGGTGGGCACAGGCGGTGTAGGCGTTCAACTGTTCGATTCGGTGGACGAAGCCGTTTTGCACAAGGAAATCCAGTGCCCGATACGCGACTGGCGGTTGCGAACCCAACCTCTCAGACGCGAGGATTTCGAGGATGTCATAGGCCCCCATCGCACGGTGCTTTTCCAGCAGGATTTCCAGTACGCGACGCCTGACGGGGGTCAGTTGTAATTTTTGTTGCCGGCATTTCGCTTCCGCTTCATGCAACGCGGTCGCAATGCAGGTGCCGTGATCGTGGTTGTGAAATCCTATGGCGGTCAAGGGGCTCTCCGTCATTTTAGTGGTTGATATGTTATAACGTCGGAACTATCAAGCTGACCTGAATGTAATAACATATCAACTGAGGCGCCATGTTTAGATTCCCGATCCTGGTGACGTTGCCCTTCTATGCCGGTTCCGTAGCGGCTGAAGTGCCGGTCGTCGCAACGGACATAGCACCGGTTCATTCTTTGGTTGCGCAGGTTATGGAAGGCGTAGGAGAGCCAAAACTGATCATCCGCCCCGGAGTATCGCCTCATGCCTATGCGCTGCGCCCGTCAGAGGCGCGTGTGCTGCAGTCGGCAGATCTGGTGATCTGGATCGGAGAGAGCCTGACGCCCTGGATGGAGAAACCATTGGCGGCACTGGCAGGTGATGCGGAGCAACTGGAATTGCTGGAAATGGATGGAACCATCCTGCACGAGCTTCGCGAGGCGCACGAAGAAGATGACGGGCATGGTCACGAAGGGATAGACCCCCATGCCTGGCTGGATCCGCGTAATGCGCAGGTTTGGGTGGACCACATCGCCAGAGCGTTGGCCGAGGCCGATCCGGAAAACGCGGAGACATATCAGCGTAACTCGGCGGTGGCCAAAAAACGGTTGATACAATTGGAGACGGATATTTCCTTGCATCTTGCCCCGATGCAGGATCGCCCATTTGTGACGTATCACGATGCTTATCAGTATTTCGAACAACGGTTCTCGCTCAACCACACCGGATCGATCACCCTCGGAGACGCCGGTTCTCCCGGCCCCGCGCACCTGGCGGAAGTTCGGGAACATGTGCAAGGAAATTCCGTGACTTGCGTATTTTCCGAGCCCCAATTTGACACACGGTTGGTGGATGCCGTGGCCGAGGAAGCTGAGGTGAGTGTGTATATCCTCGACCCGTTGGGAACAAAGCTTGAACCCGGCGTGGGGATGTATTCCGCTATTCTGAACCAGATGAAAGACAGTTTTTTTGCTTGCGCCAATGGCAACTGACTGGCTGTCAGGCGATCCGGAAACCTTCGATCAACTGCCGCAGTCCAAGCGCTGCCCCTGCGAAGATCGCGGCAAACGTGACCGGTGCGCTGAGTGACAGCACGCTGAACGCGGACATGCCTTGACCGACGGTACAGCCGATTGCCAGCACCGCTCCGATCCCCATGATTGCGGCACCGAGAATTTGCCTGCGCAACTCACGCGGATCTTCACAGGCTTCCCACCTGAAATGGCCCCGGATCATCGATCCAATCAACGCACCGGTCCAGACACCCGCCACCGATCCCACAGCAAAGGAGAGGGGGCGCAAACTGCCGGTCATGGCGAAGAGAATTGTTTCCCCAAGAGGGGCCGAGAAACTGTGTGAAACGACGGGAAGTGCCTCGAACCCGTGCTGAGTAACCCAGAAAGTTCCGGCCCAGCCGGACACAATGGCAAGCGCCACAATCAAAGACCAAAAGATGGATTTCGGGTTTTGCCGCAGCGACGGCGCCCACAGGGCGGCGATGCAAATCGCTGCACCCATCGCTAGACCGATGGTATTTGACGGCAGACCAGTCGCGTTGGCTGCGTGATGGGCAAGGCCGGGCAGGGTTTCACCAGACACCGGGATTTGGGGGAACAGGAAGTTTCGGATCGGGGCCAGTGGGCCGCTAAGTGTGACATAGGTAAATACCCCCATGACCAGCACGATAACAAAGGCGCGCAAGTCACCCCCGCCCAACCGCGCAATCGCGCCGAAACCGCAATTGCCGGACAGCGCCATGCCGTATCCGAACATCAGACCGCCGACAATGGACGCCAAAGGATTCCAACGGATAGACAGGTAGTAGCTGTTGCCAGGGTCAAAAAGACCGAGTGCGGCCAGAGCAAAACTTCCCATCACGGCGCTGCCGATGGCCAGTGCCCACATCCGCAGTCGCAGGTCAGAGCCGCCATAGAGCAGGTCTTCAATGGCGCCCAGTGTGCAAAACCGCCCCAATCGGGCGGCCAGACCCAACAGAATGCCGCCGCCGAAACCGATAGCGGTGACGATTTGATGGTCGGTCAGTAACTCGAACATGGACCATCTCCCCTTGATCGCATGTGGAATTGACTTGGAGCATGCAGAAATAGCCCGGCCACCGCAAGCGGTCACAAAAGCTGGGTGCGCTGGCAGAAACCGAGTTTTTCAGTCAGTGTCTTTGCAAAAAAGGTCATAAACCGTTTCCAGCATGCGCCGGGGGCGGTCGTCAGCAAGACGGTAATAGATTGCCTTGCCATCGCGGCGCGGTACAACCAGCCCTTCAAGCCTCAAGCGCGACAATTGCTGAGAGACTGCTGCCTGACGGGCCGCGAGCAACTCTTCCAGTTCCGTGACGGATTTCTCGCCGGACACCAGATGGCACAGGATCATCAGCCGCCCCTCGTGGCTGATTGCCTTTAGAAAATTCGACGCCTTGGTCGCATTATCGACCATCTTGTCGAGTTCGTCTTCGGCCATATCGCTTGAAAACTTTGGCAGCGCCATCTTTCGAGTTCCCTACATTCCCAGTGGACGCTTCGAGCGGCTCCCCTCCGCCTCGGTCCAGTGGTCAAATCCGTTACACTTCTTGTCCAGACATTTCCAGCTACAAGTCCAATATTGTTGCAAATGCGCGACCGTTCGGGCTCACCCACCTGCCAGGGATGCGATTCGGAACTCCGTGTACTCGACCAGCAACCGTTCAAGCAGCGGCCAGAAGAAATCTTCACCAGGGTATCCTTCGAGCCGCGCCAATTCGCGGCCTTGGTCGACCAACAAAAAGGTGGGGGTAAAGGACACGGGGCGATTGATCTGCAACTCATCAGTCACGGTGCGGATGTCGATACGGCGCAATGGAGCAAACTTGCCCTCGTGCGTTTTTGGATAGATCGGCGCGATTTCGGCGTCCCAACGGGCGCACCAACTACACCCTTTCTGTTCGACCATCACCAACTCAGCGGCCGCTGCGGGAAGGACCCACAGCAGAGCAAAAGCAATCGAAAGCAAGAGGCGGCGTATCAGCATGTGCAGTTGTTGACCTGATCTTTCCCATAATATAATTTGAATGTATGAATTTTGCAACCTGCCGTTTGGCCTGCCAATTGCTTGGATGGTGCAATGCTTGAAATTTCTCTGGTCGGAGCATTGACCGCAGGATTGCTCAGCTTTTTTACGCCCTGCATTCTGCCAATGGTCCCGTTTTACCTGTCCTATCTTGGTGGATTGAGCATTGCAGAGTTGCGCGGCGATGGCAGGATTGCCTCTGGCGCGCAGAAGAGGCTGCTTGTTTCTGCTCTGATGTTTGCCCTTGGCGTGACGACTATATTCATGCTGCTGGGGATGGGGGCCACTGCGCTGGGCAAGCTGTTTGGGCAGCACATCGACGCGCTGTCTTATATTGCAGCGGCGGTTCTACTGGTATTCGGCCTGCATTTTCTAGGAATAATCCGAGTTCCCTTTCTCTATCGCGAGGCAAGGCTGGAAAGCTCGGCCGAGGCGTCCACTGTGTTCGGGGCCTATCTGATGGGGCTGGCCTTTGGGTTCGGCTGGACGCCCTGCGTGGGGCCAGCACTGGCATCGATCCTGATGATTGCCTCGGGGATGGGGGATATTTGGCGCGGCGCGCTTTTGTTGTTCGTCTACGGAGCGGGCATGACGGCGCCATTTGTAATCGCCGCGTTGTTCGCCAAACCGTTTCTGGCATGGGTGCAGCGTCACCGCGCCGCGTTTGCCTGGGTCGAAAAGGCGATGGGCGCGATGCTGATCCTGTTTGCTGTGCTGATTGCAACCGGCGGGGTCAATTTGATCGCCGATGCAATGATCCGGTGGGTTCCAGGATTTGCCAGCATAGGTTGAATTAATAGGAGAGAGAAATGACAAGACTGGTTGCCGTGTTTTTTGCCGCCCTGCTTGCTGTACCCGTGTTGAGTGCTGAACTGGGTGATGACGGTCTGCATAAGGCAGACTGGATGCGGGATACATTCAAGGACCTGAGCGAGGATTTTGCCGAGGCCCAGTCCGAAGGAAAGCGCTTGCTGCTGCTGGTAGAGCAGCGCGGGTGTCTGTATTGCAAGGATATGCACGACAATACTTTCCCCGACCCGCGGGTGATGGCGATGTTGGAGGACACCTATTTCCCGGTGCAGATCAACCTGCATGGAGATACCGAAATCGTCGATGTCGATGGTGAGGTTTTGTCGGAAAAACAGGCAACCCGCCGATGGGGCGTTTTGTTCACGCCCACAATGATCTTTTTGCCAGTCGAGATGGACGCCGAACGCTCGGCAGCGGAACAGGCGGTTGCCGTTATGCCCGGGGCGTTTTCTCCGGGAACCACGCTGGATCTTTTGACCTGGGTTGCCGAGGAGCGCTATCTGGATCAGTCCGAGGAAGATTTCCAGCGCTATCACGCCCGCATGATTCGTGAACGAAACGATGGTGATACACGCTGAGATGCGCGGGCTGAAAGAACTCTGTACAGAATTTTCAATCGAATTCACGGCTGAGGCGTGAAATAAAACAAAAAATTCACAAACATGAATTTGTTGTTGCGTTCCATCTGTTCGGTGGCCTACGGTATGCAAAGCGAGTTTCGCCGCGCCCTGCGCGGCAGCCAAGGGGAGGACACATGAAAACTGCTTCACTGACATTGGCCGCAATTGTGGTTGCAGGCGCCGCGCTTGCAGAAACCGGCCCCAACGACGTTGCTTTCACAGAGGATGGCGCTGTCGAGGCTTCGTTGACCGGAAAGCCCGGCGACGCGTCCAACGGTGCGATGGTAGTAGGCGAAAAATCCATGGGAAATTGCGTTGCCTGCCATCAGGTTTCAGCCCTGCCCGACGTGCCTTTCCAAGGTGAAGTTGGCCCGTCGCTTGACGGCGTAGGGGATCGTTGGACCGAAGCCGAGCTTCGCGGTCTCGTCTCAAATGCGAAGATGACCTTCGAAGGAACGGTCATGCCTGCTTTCTATAAAACGGACGGCTTCGTTCGGCCAGGTGACGCCTATACGGGCAATGCGCCAGAAGGGCCGCTGCCGCCTATCCTGGCCGCGCAGGATATCGAGGATGTGGTCGCATTCCTGGCGACCCTGAAGGAAGAGTGAGGCGCGTCGCCTGTGTCTTTCAGCATGCAAAGGAGAATAACGATGGAATTCACACGTCGTGACACCTTGGGCCTTGCCCTAGGCGCAGCGGCCCTTTCGGTCCTCCCGTTCCGCGCAAATGCGGCGGCCGAGGATTTGATTGCGGAATTCACCGGAGGCGTCGAACTTGCGGATGCCGGAGTAACCCTGACCGCACCGGAAATCGCAGAGAATGGCAATACCGTTCCGATCGAGGTGTCGGCGCCGGGCGCATCGGCGATCATGGTTCTGGCTACCGGCAATCCGACACCGGGCGTGGCGACCTTCAACTTTGGGCCATTGGCCGGGGCGCAAGCGGCATCTACGCGCATCCGTCTGGCGGAAACGCAGGATGTTGTTGCAATCGCCAAACTGGCCGACGGCTCATTCGCCAAGGCCAGCGCGACCGTGAAAGTGACCATCGGGGGGTGCGGCGGTTGATTGCCGTCCATCCGATAAACAGGAGAATTCACAATGGCATCTGGTGTTAAACCCCGCGTCAAGGTCCCGAAAAGCGCGGCTGCGGGCGAAGCAGTGACAATCAAGACTCTGATCAGCCACAAGATGGAAAGTGGTCAGCGGAAGGACAAAGAAGGCAACGTCATTCCGCGTTCGATCATCAACCGCTTCACCTGCGAGTTCAACGGGCAGCTTGTGATTGACGTTAAAATGGAACCGGCAATCTCGACCAATCCGTATTTCCAGTTCGAGGCGACCGTGCCGGAGGCAGGGGAGTTTGCCTTTACCTGGCATGACGATGACGGCTCGGTCTACGACGAGAAAAAGTCGATCGCCATCGCCTGATACATGGCGCGAGAACAATGGCCATGCCGCACGGAACCGGCGCGGCCGACCACCCAAGGGAGGATATTGAATGAATTTCAAGGCAATGAGTGCGATTGCCGCATTGGTCGCCGCGCCGCTGGCAGCGGGTGCCGGTCCTGACGAGGACAACCTCGTTGTGAATGGCGAGATCGAGATGGTCACAAAAACTGCAGCTCCGGCGCATCTTTCCGATGCAATGGATGAGATTTATTCGGGTTGGCGTTTTCGTTCGGATGAAACTCAGGCGCTTCAGATGGATGATTTTGACAATCCCGCAATGGTGTTTGTGGATCAGGCGCAGGAAGCGTGGGACACGGTCGAAGGAAGCGAAGGCAAATCCTGTGCGTCCTGTCATGGAGCTGTCGAAGAGAGCATGGCCGGTGTGCGGGCCGTGTATCCAAAGTGGAATGAAAAAGCAGGCGAAGTCCGCACTCTGGTGATGCAGGTGAATGATTGCCGCGAGAACCAGATGGGGGCGGAAAAATGGAAGTATGACGGCGGAGAAATGACCGCTATGGAAGCTCTGATTTCTGTGCAATCCCGAGGAATGCCGGTCAACGTGGCCATCGAC
This sequence comes from Ruegeria sp. YKSF57, assembly GCF_059612585.1. Lineage (NCBI taxonomy): Bacteria > Pseudomonadati > Pseudomonadota > Alphaproteobacteria > Rhodobacterales > Roseobacteraceae > Ruegeria > Ruegeria sp. YKSF57. The sequence goes on from NZ_JBXWQW010000011.1 coordinate 30,816, forward strand.
GGCCCCGCCCGGGAAACCTGGGAGAAGGGCAAGGAAGTATACTATACGCGGTACGGCCAGCTGGAGTTGAGTTGCGCCAATTGCCACGAACAAAACTATGGCAACATGATCCGTGCCGACCACCTGAGTCAGGGGCAAATCAACGGGTTCCCGACCTATCGGTTAAAAAATGCCAAGTTGAACAATGCACACGCACGCTTCAAGGGTTGTGTGCGTGACACCCGTGCCGAGACCTTCAAACCGGGTAGCGATGAGTTCGTCGCTCTGGAGCTTTACGTTGCTTCGCGCGGCAATGGCTTGTCGGTCGAAGGTCCGTCTGTCCGTAACTGAAACCGAAAAACCCCGCGTCATTGTACGCGGGGTTTTTCCGTATCAACAAATTCAATAAAGCGAATGCAATCAATATTTATAGGGAAAGTTGGTCCAGATGATCTCGCGTCGTGATTTTCTTCAGGTCTCAATGGCGGCTTCGGCCCTTGTGGGGGCGTCGGGTTTCGGCAACTGGGCCCGACTGGCCGCGCAGCAAAGCCTGACGCAGGACCAGTTGTTGGAGTTCGAAACCTACGGAAACATCAGCCTGATCCATGTCACGGACATTCATGGCCAGCTGAAGCCGATATATTTCCGTGAACCCGAAATCAACCTGGGCGTTGGAGAAAACAAGGGATACGTGCCTCACATTACCGGCGCAGATTTCCGCAAGACCTACGGGATCGTAGATGGAAGCGCGTCGGCTTATGCCCTGACGTATGATGATTTTTCGGCGCTATCCAAGGCCTATGGTCGCGTGGGTGGCATGGATCGTGTCGCTACTGTCATCAACGCCATTCGCGCCGATCGACCTGATGCTCTTCTGCTTGATGGCGGGGACACATGGCACGGATCTTACACGTGCTTCCAGACCGAGGGTCAGGACATGGTCAACGTCATGAACGCCTTAAAGCCCGATGCCATGACCTTCCATTGGGAGTTCACTTTGGGCAGCGAGCGGGTGAACGAGATTGTCGAAAGCCTGCCTTTTGCCGCACTGGGACAGAACATATTCGATGCCGAATGGGACGAACCGGCCGAGTTGTTTAAGCCCTACAAGTTCTTCGAACGTGGCGGGGCCAAGATAGCCGTAATCGGGCAGGCTTTCCCCTATATGCCCATTGCCAACCCACGCTGGATGTTTCCCGAGTATTCGTTCGGCATACGCGATGAAAACATGCAGGCCACGGTGGACGAGGTTCGCGCCGACGGCGCCGACGTGGTGGTCGTGTTGTCCCACAACGGCTTTGACGTCGACAAGAAGATGGCGGGCAAAGTGCAGGGGATCGACGTGATCCTGTCAGGCCACACGCATGATGCGCTTCCCGACCCGGTGCTGGTCGAAAAGACCCATATCATCGCGAGCGGATCGAATGGCAAGTTCGTCAGCCGGGTAGACATGGATGTGCGCGATGGCCAGTTGATGGGACTGCGCCACAAACTGATTCCAGTCTTTTCAAACGTAATTGCGCCCGACCCGGCGATGACGGCGCTGATCGAAGAACAGCGCGCACCGTTTGCTGCCGATCTGGCCGAGGTGATTGGCAAGACCGACTCGCTGCTTTTCCGGCGCGGCAATTTCAACGGCACCTGGGACGATCTGATCTGCGACGCGCTGATCTCGGAACGAGAGGCCGATATCGCCATGTCCCCCGGCGTTCGTTGGGGGCCGAGCCTTGTTCCCGGCGACGATATCACCCGCGAAGATATCTGGAACGTCACCTCGATGAGTTACGGGCAGGCCTATCGGTCAGAGATGACTGGCGAGTTTATCAAGGTCATCCTCGAAGACGTGGCCGACAACATCTTCAACCCTGACCCATATTACCAGCAGGGCGGCGATATGGTGCGGATCGGTGGGATGGGGTACCGGATCGACATCAACAAACCGCAGGGCGAGCGCATCAGTGAAATGACGCTACTCAAGACCGGTGAGGCGATCGATCCAGCCAAAACTTATGTCGTCGCCGGATGGGCCAGCGTCAACGAAGGCACCGAAGGTCCGATGATATGGGACGTGGTAGAGAGCCACATCCGCAAGCAGGAAACCGTCACGGTCAACCCCAAAAACTCGGTCAATGTCGTGGGTGCCTGAGCGCCCGCCAGCTCATTTACGCACCCAAGACAACAGGTGTGATGAAGTTTAAGGAGGCAAGTTTGAGATGAGTGAGAACTTCCTAAAAAACGCCCCGTCCCGCCGTCAGTTTCTTACCGGCGCTGCTGCTGCCGGGGCAGGGGCGTTTTCTGCGGGTGTGGTGCAGGCGGCAGAGCCTGACCCGCTGATCACGGAAATTCAGGAATGGGCGCGCTCGACAGGTGAAGGCGTGGATGTCACCCCATACGGATTGCCTATACAGTTTGAATCTGACGTCGTGCGCCGGAACGTGGAATGGCTGACGGCGGATACGATCAGTTCCATCAATTTCACTCCGATCCATGCCCTTGACGGCACCATAACGCCTCAAGGATGCGCGTTTGAACGCCACCATTCCGGTGCCATCGAGTTGAGCAAGCAGGACTACCGGCTGATGATCAACGGTCTGGTGGATACACCACTGGTATTCACCTATGCCGACCTGGAACGGTTTCCGCGCGAAAACCACGTCTATTTCTGTGAATGTGCCGCCAATACCGGGATGGAATGGGCCGGTGCGCAACTGAATGGCGCGCAGTTCACTCATGGCATGATACACAACATGGAGTACTCCGGTGTGCCGTTGCGCACCTTGCTGGAAGAGGCCGGAGTGAAGCTGGAAGGCAAGTGGGTCTATGTCGAAGGTGCGGACGCCAGTTCGAACGGTCGGTCGATCCCGCTGGATAAGGCTATGGATGACGTATTGGTGGCGTTCAAGGCCAATGGCGAAGCGCTGCGCAAAGAACACGGCTATCCTGTCCGTCTTGTGGTTCCCGGCTGGGAAGGGAACATGTGGATCAAGTGGCTGCGCCGGGTCGAAGTGACAGAAGGTCCAGTGGAAAGTCGCGAAGAAACCTCTAAATACACCGATACTCTGGCCAATGGGATCAGCCGCAAATGGACCTGGGTGATGGACGCCAAATCCGTAGTCACGTCGCCGAGTCCGCAGGCGCCGATTACCCATGGTCCGGGGCCCTTGGTGATCACCGGATTGGCTTGGTCGGGCCGAGGCGCGATCACGGGTGTTGATGTGTCGCTTGACGGTGGCAAGAACTGGATGCCCGCTCGTCTGGCCGCGCCGGGCACCGACAAGGCGCTGACGCGGTTCTATCTCGACTATAACTGGGATGGTTCTGAAATGTTGCTGCAAGCGCGCGCCAAAGATTCGACCGGATATGTGCAACCCAGCAAGGCGCAATTACGCGAGGTGCGGGGCGAAAACTCGATCTACCACAACAATTGCATCCAGACCTGGTGGGTCAAGGCGAATGGGGAGGCCGAGAATGTCGAAGTTTCTTAATGTTCTTGTCGGAACCGTGCTTGGCTCTGTTTGTGTCGCCGCGCCGGTATTGGCTGGGACATATGGTCTTGGCCGCCCGGCACTGCCCGAGGAAATTGCTGCCTGGGATTTGGACGTCTCGCCAGACGGTACCGGCCTGCCTGCGGGATCCGGTTCAGTGGAAGACGGCGAAATGGTATTTGCTGACAACTGCGCTATCTGCCATGGCGATTTTGCCGAAGGCGTCGACAACTGGCCCAAGCTGGCAGGCGGTGAAGGCACTCTTGCCGACAAGGACCCGCTCAAGACAGTTGGGTCCTATTGGCCCTATCTGTCGACCGCGTGGGACTATGTCCATCGATCCATGCCATTCGGCGACGCCCAGACAATGAGCGTGGACGATACCTATGCAATAGTGGCCTACATCCTTTACTCCAACGACTTGGTCGAGGATGATTTCGTCCTGTCGAACGAGAACTTCCTTGAAGTCGAAATGCCCAATGCGAACGGGTTCATCGTCGATGATCGGGAGGAGGCCGAGGCGCATTTCTGGGACATCGAACCCTGCATGGAAAACTGCAAGGACAGCGTTGAGATCACCATGCGCGCCATGGTGCTGGATGTAACGCCTGAAGAGGAAGGTGAAGCTGTGGAAGCATCGCCGTCCGAACCGGTCGTGGATGAACCGGTTCAGGAAGCAGCCCTTGATCCGGCTTTGGTTGAACATGGTGAGAAAACATTCAAGAAATGCAAAGCCTGCCACCAGGTCGGAGAAGGTGCGCAGAACAAGGTTGGACCGGCGTTGAATGGAGTTGTCGGAGCCGCCGCTGCGAGAGCCGACGGTTTCAAGTATTCCAAGGCCCTGCAAACAGCCGCCGAGGGTGGCCTAATCTGGTCTGAGGAGGAGCTGGCGGCGTTTCTAGCCAAGCCAAAAGCTTACATGAAGGGCACCAAGATGTCCTTTGCCGGACTGAAGAAGGAAAAGGATGTCGAGGCGGTCATCGCCTATATCCAAAGCTTCGGGAACTGAACAATGCGCTGGACAGCAGTGGCATTGTTGGTCTGGGTGGTATTCAACATGTCCGCTCAGGCTGATGAAACAGCGATCGCGATCGGCGACGTCTGACGGGGCGAGCGGCTGTTCCTCCAGAAATGCGGAAGCTGCCACCAAGTGGGTGAAAACGCCGAGCACGGTGCCGAAGAAGGCACCGCCCGCATCTGAACAACGTTTTGATCGCATTATCGCCCAATTCGATGATTTCGCTTATTCCGAAGGCAACTATCGCGCACGCCGCGATTGTATGGTTCAGGGAAAAGCATGCGTCATCGTGGTCGGCGGTGGTGCAGGTGGGGCAACCACCGCGTGTTATATCGCCAAAGATTCCACGGATGCCATAGCCGTGACCCTTTCAGGAGGCGGAACGCTGAGTTATGACCGGCCGGTCCTGTCGCCCGGGACCGGTTTCGTCGGTGGTTCTGTCGAAGGCTGGGACCTGACCGCGCAGAATATCTGTGTTCTGGGTGACGCGGGCGCGCAATGTGACATGCGCAAATCCGGGTTTTCCGCCAATTCGCAGGCTAAAGTCGCGGCCATGGCTGTTCGCGCGGCGCTTACGGGTTGAAAGCCGTTCCTGGTGAAGTTCTCGAACACCTGCTGGTCGCTAATCGATACCAATGATGGGGTCAAGGTTGGCGCGACTTATGAGGCGACCGAAGAGAAATCACAAAGGACGACGGCTTTATCAGCCAGACCGGAGAAGGGGCGGAACTGCGGCGGGCCACATACGAGGAAAGCGTTGGCTGGTACGCAGGTATCACCGCGGATATGTTTGGCTAGGTCACGAACCTACGACCACGCCTTGCGAAAGGAATGCGGCGGCGCACCGTATTTGGCGCGAAACTGTCGCGACAGGTGACTGGTATTGGCAAAACCGGTAGCTGCTGCAATTTCGGCCACCGTCATGTTAGTTTCGTTGAGGTATGTAAATGCCCGGGACAGGCGCAGATCAAGATAATAGGCCATCGGCCCCTGCTGTAGATACCGCTTGAACAACCGTTCCAACTGGCGTCTCGATATGCCGAGCCGCTCGCTCAGTTCGATGCTTGAAAGAGGATCTTCAGACTCCTTTTCCATCAACTGGATCGCCTTGAGAAGCGCAGGGTTTCGGCTGCCGATGATTACGGATTGTGCCGATCGCTGCGGTGATCGGTTTCCAGATCGCATGTGAATGCACATGTCCGCGACCATGATCGCCAGTTCCACCCCATGACGCTGTTCGATCAGGGCCAGCATCATGTCAATGGCCGAGTTTCCTCCACCACACGTGGTGATGCGCCCATCAACTTCGAATATATTCGGCGTCGGTGTCAGGTTTGGAAACGCTTCGACGAAACCGGGCTGGTTTTCCCAATGCAGAGTGAATCTCCGTCCCTCAAGCAACCCTGACTTCGCCAACGCAAATGCACCCGTGCAAATTCCGCCCAGCGACCGGCCAAACCGGTATTCCTTGCGCAGCCAATTCAGGACTGCTGGCGAGTAGCTCCGTTCCGGCTCGACCCCGGCGCAGACAAATCCCAGCGCGTCAGAAGGTAGTGGTTCCAGTACTTTGTCCGGTGTAATCCGCAACCCGTTGGAACAGGTTATCGGCTCGCCGGTTTCTGTCATTGTGTGCCATGTATAAAGCTGTTTCTTGGTCAGTTGATTAGCGATGCGCAACGGTTCGATTGCTGCAGCCAAGGCAAGCATCGTGGTGCGCGGAAGCAGCAGAAAGCAGAACTTTTGCGGAGGCCCATCAAAAGCAAGTTTGAGATTGGCGGACGCTCCTTTCTGAATAAAAGGATCTCGTGACATGATTTCGACACCGGTTTTGGCGACATCAGATCGGTCTGCGCCGCGATTGTGTGACGTGACGTCGTTTGGGCTTCTCTAAACTGGTAACTCGAATGCCGATCGTCAACGTTGCGACGTCTTGCAACAGAGTTGCGACAGACATCGAAACATCCGAAACGCAGGAATTCTATCTGCGGGCCTTGCGGCCCCTCAGAGGCGGCACTAAGACTCGTGTAATCCTTTGTCGGGTACGGTCCCGATCCAATCGCAAAGAGCAGGCAGGTTTCTATGTTCGATCCAGTTGACACCTACATGAACACCCTCGTCCCCATGGTCGTCGAGCAAACCAGCCGCGGCGAGCGGGCCTATGACATCTTTTCTCGCCTGCTCAAGGAGCGGATCATTTTTATCAATGGCCCCATCCATGACGGCATGAGTCATCTGGTGGTGGCGCAATTGCTTCATCTTGAAGCGGAAAACCCGAACAAAGAGATCTCGATCTACATCAATTCTCCCGGCGGCGTTGTGACCAGTGGTTTGTCCATTTACGATACAATGCAGTATATCAAACCGAAATGTTCAACATTGGTCATCGGTCAGGCCGCTTCGATGGGGTCGGTTCTGCTGGCTGGCGGGGAGAAGGGAATGCGGTTCTCGCTGCCCAATAGCCGCATCATGGTACATCAGCCATCGGGCGGATATCAAGGACAGGCTAGTGACATCATGATCCATGCCGCCGAGACGCAAAAACTCAAAGACAGGCTTTATGACATTTACGTAAAGCACACCGGACAAACCAAAAAAGCGGTTGAAAAGGCGCTGGACCGCGACAATTTCATGTCGCCGGAAGAAGCCAAAGAATGGGGGCACATCGACGAAATCGTCGAAAACCGTGCCAAGGCAGGCGATGACGAAGCCTGACACGGCATTTCGCCAAACCTCAGGCCATCAGCGGCGCGGGGTGGCAATTTGAGATTGTAGCGGTCGGTGTGCTGGCCTAAGCTGGGTACACACGCAGCAGAGCGCCGCCCTTGGACAGGGTGGCAAAGACGGAGCCCGAAAGGTAAATCATGGCGACGAATTCAGGCGGTGACGGCAAAAACACGCTTTACTGCAGCTTCTGCGGCAAAAGCCAGCACGAGGTGCGCAAACTGATCGCAGGACCGACCGTGTTCATCTGTGATGAGTGTGTCGAACTCTGCATGGACATCATCCGCGAGGAAACAAAAGCAAGCGGCCTGAAATCCACCGACGGTGTGCCAACACCAAAGGATATCTGTGAAGTCCTGGATGACTATGTAATCGGACAAACCACTGCTAAACGCGTGCTGTCGGTCGCGGTTCACAATCATTACAAGCGTTTGAACCACGCTCAGAAGTCGGGCGGGGATATCGAGTTGGCAAAATCCAACATCCTCCTGATTGGTCCGACGGGTTGTGGCAAAACGCTGTTGGCTCAAACGTTGGCGCGCATTCTGGATGTGCCCTTCACTATGGCCGACGCCACAACGCTGACCGAGGCCGGTTATGTAGGTGAGGACGTCGAGAACATCATTCTCAAGCTGTTGCAGGCATCCGAGTACAATGTCGAGCGCGCGCAGCGCGGCATCGTCTATATCGATGAGGTCGACAAGATCACCCGCAAGTCCGAAAACCCCTCGATTACACGCGACGTGTCGGGCGAGGGTGTTCAGCAGGCATTGCTGAAGCTGATGGAGGGCACTGTGGCCTCCGTTCCGCCGCAGGGCGGGCGCAAGCATCCGCAACAGGAATTCCTGCAAGTGGATACGACCAACATCCTGTTCATCTGCGGCGGCGCATTTGCTGGTCTTGACCGGATCATTGCGCAGCGTGGCAAGGGGTCCGCGATGGGGTTCGGTGCCGATGTGCGTGACAATGATGAGCGCGGTGTAGGCGAGATATTTAAGGATCTGGAGCCCGAAGACCTGCTGAAATTCGGACTGATTCCGGAATTTGTCGGTCGCCTCCCGGTTCTTGCGACACTGGAAGATCTGGACGAAGATGCTCTGGTGACAATCCTCACTCAACCCAAGAACGCATTGGTCAAGCAATACCAACGCCTGTTCGAACTGGAAGCTGCCGAGCTTGATTTCACCGATGACGCGCTCAAGGCCATCGCCAAACGGGCAATCCAGCGCAAGACCGGCGCGCGCGGGCTGCGCTCGATCCTCGAAGACATCCTGCTGGACACCATGTTTGAACTGCCGGGCATGAAAAATGTGACAAAGGTCGTGGTGAACGAAGAGGCCGTGACCTCCGACGCGCAGCCGCTGATCATCTATGCAGACGCGGGTAAGGAATCGGCCTCTGCCGGTTGATCTGCCGGATACAACAGCTTCAACGGCGCGGATTGATCCGCGCCGTTTTCTTGTGAGGTAATCAAAGTGATCAAACGCATTTCATCCGGGGGCGAGTTCGAAGCGAAAGTCGGTTATTGCCGCGCGGTGGTGGCGGGCGGCTTTATTCATGTGGCTGGCACGGTTGGGCAGGGTGAGACGATTGTCGAACAATGCCGATCGGCGTTGGGCATCATTGAAAAGGCGCTCGCCGAGGGGGGAGCCACCTTCGATAACGTTGTACGCGTGACCTACATGCTGTCCGACCGTCACGAGTTCGCGCCGTGTTGGCCCATTCTGGCGGAAACGTTTGGCGAAAATCCGCCAGCTGCGACCATGATCGAATGTGGGTTGATCGACCCGAAATACCGTATCGAAATTGAAGTCACCGCAGTTCTGCCGGAATGAGGTTTGCGGCCTTTGTCGCACTGGACCTTGGCGCGCCTTTGGTCCATACCTGCCAAGGACAAAATTCCGGAGGCAGCCGATGGGAATCCTGAATACTCTTCTGAAAGCCGTAACATGGTGGAACGGTGCGACCCTGAACACGCAAATCTATACTGCGCGCAAGGGCGTCAAGGTTGGCGAGGATGACCAGGGCAACGTGTTTTATCGCAATGCCGATGACAGCAAGCGCTGGGTGATCTTCAACGGCGAGGCCGAGGCCAGCCGGATCGACCCGAATTGGCACGGCTGGCTGCACCGGACCTGGGACGAGCCGCCGACCGACAAGCCACTTGCACACAAATCCTGGGAAAAACCGCACCAGGAAAACATGACCGGTTCGGCACTGGCCTATGCGCCGGCCGGTTCGCTTCGCCGTCCCGATCCGATCAAACGCAGCGACTATGAGGCGTGGAGCCCGGAATAGGAAGAGGCAGAGCAATGTCTAGCCACAACATGACCGAAGTCGTGGTCGGCGGGGTCGTACTGGCCTTTGCGGTCGCATTCGGTGTCTATGCCAGCCAGTCGGCGGGGCTGTCGCAAAACCGCTCCGGTTACGAGTTGGGCGCATCCTTCCGTTCGCTCGAAGGAGTGACCGTTGGCACCGATGTCCGCTTGGCCGGGGTCAAGATCGGTACCGTAACGGATGTGGTGCTGAACCCGGAAAGCTATCGCGCGGATACGCTTTTTTCTGTCGCCGACGGCATTCAAATCCCCGACGACAGTGCGGTTGTGATTTCCTCCGAAGGGCTGTTGGGGGGCAACTTTGTCGAGGTGATGCCTGGCGGCTCGCCATTTTTCTTTGAACCGGGCGACGAAGTCGAGGACACGCAAGGCGCGGTCAGCCTGATTTCCCTGCTCGTCAAATTCGTCGCCGGAGATGGGAGCAGTTCCGAGTGATCCGTGCGACTGCCCTAATCCTTGCCTTTTCATGCTGCGGCGGAGCACTGACGCAGGAAGCGGTAACCTCTGGTACCGGTGCCATTTTACGCGGCTTGGACAAGGTAAACGGTCAGACTATCGACGTGAAAGTGGCGTCAGGTGAAACGACGCCGGTTTTTGGATTGGAAGTCGCGCTTGGCGATTGCCGGTATCCTCCGGACAATCCCACGGGCGACGCTTTCGCCTATCTCACCATATGGGAACAGGAGAAATCCGACGAGTTGTTCGATGGTTGGATGATTGCAACGTCACCCGCATTGAACGCGCTGGATCATGCGCGTTACGATGTCTGGGTTATCCGTTGTATGACCCCCTGAGGGGTCTGCTCGATCTCGGCGGCAAAGTTAGCTTTGCCCTCAATCGCTTCCTTCAGTTCGCGTCGGTATTGCGCGCGCGGAACTTCGATTGCCCCGAGCGAGGCAAGATGGGCGGTCAGGAACTGAGTGTCAAACAGTTTGTAACCCGTCTGTCGCAGACGATCGACCAGATAGGCCAGTGCAATTTTTGATGCGTCTTCGCGGCGAGAAAACATGCTTTCACCAAAAAAAGCTGCTCCGAGAACCACGCCATAGACACCGCCCATCAGCCGCTCATCCTGCCACACTTCGACCGAGTGGGCATGGCCGCGTTGAAACAACGATTGGTAGAGGTGCCTCAGTTCGGCGTTGATCCAGGTTTCTGCCCGATCTGCGCAACCCTCGATCACACCTTGAAAGTCCTGATTGATGGTGACCCGATAGTCCGCCCGACGGATGCGACGTGCGAGTGAGCGTGAGATGTGAAACCCGTCCAGCGGGAATACACCGCGGTGCTGCGGATCGACCCAGAACAGTTCCGGGTCGTCGCGATGTTCGGCCATCGGAAAAATTCCGATGGAATAGCCATGCAACAAAAGTTCTGGCGACAGGCTCATGACGGATGCCCCAAGGTCGGACGAGTCGCCCGACCTGTTTTGCTATTGGGCCAAATTCTCCGCAAGCCAGTGTTCCAGCCAGTGGATGTTATAGTCGCCGCTGTGGATGTCCGGCTCCTGCAGCAGGGCGTGGAACAGGGGAACGGTCGTGTCCACACCGTCCACGATCAGTTCGCCCAGAGCGCGTTGAAGACGGGCCAGAGCTTCGTCCCGGTCACGCCCCTGTACGATCAGTTTGCCAATCAGCGAGTCGTAGTAGGGTGGGATCGAATACCCGTTATAAAGCGCCGAATCCATCCGCACACCCAGACCGCCGGGGGCGTGATAGGCTGTGATCTTGCCCGGACAGGGCGAGAAATTCGGTAATTTTTCGGCATTGATCCGCACTTCGATGGCGTGGCCATTGATCTTCAGATCGTTCTGGCCAAACGACATCGGTTCTCCTGCCGCAACAAGGATCTGTTCGCGCACCAGATCGACCCCAAAGATGCCTTCAGTAACGGGATGTTCGACCTGAAGGCGGGTGTTCATCTCGATGAAGTAGAACTCGCCCTTTTCATAGAGAAACTCGATGGTACCTGCGCCGATATAATTAATCTTGGCCACGGCGTCCGCGCAGACTTTGCCGATCCTCGTGCGTTCTTGCGGCGAGATACAAGGGCCGGGGGCCTCTTCAAAAACTTTCTGGTGGCGACGTTGCAGCGAGCAGTCTCGTTCGGCCAGATGAACCGCGTTGCCCTTGCCGTCGCCAAAGACCTGAATTTCGATATGGCGCGGCGTGGTCAGGTATTTTTCGATATAGACTTCGTCATTGCCAAAAGCGGCCTTGCCTTCGGCCCGCGCGGTCAGGAATGCGCTTTCCATTTCAGCGGCGGTCTTCGCCACTTTCATGCCGCGCCCGCCGCCGCCAGCGGTGGCTTTGATAATGACCGGATACCCGATCTCTTCACCAATCCTTTTCGCAGTCTCCAGGTCGGGAACGCCACCATCCGAACCGGGCACGCAGGGCACACCCAGGGCCTTCATCGTGTCCTTGGCGGTGATTTTGTCGCCCATGATCCGGATATGTTCGGCGGTGGGGCCGATAAATGTGATACCGTGATCTTCGACGATCTGAACGAAATCCGCGTTTTCAGATAGAAAGCCGTATCCGGGGTGGATTGCCTGAGCGCCGGTAATCTCGCAGGCCGAGATGATGGCGGGCATTGACAGATAGCTTTTCGGACTGGGGGGCGGGCCAATACAGACGGATTCGTCGGCCATACGCACATGCATTGCATCGCTGTCGGCGGTGGAATGCACGGCGACCGTCGCAATCCCCATCTCGCGCGCGGCGCGGATTACGCGCAGGGCGATCTCGCCTCGGTTGGCAATCAGGATTTTGTCAAACATCCCGCACCCTTACTCGACAATGACCAGGGGCGTGCCGAACTCGACCGCATCGCCATCGCCCACGAGTATGCGCTTGACGGTTCCAGACTTGGGAGCGTGGATGTGGTTCATGGTCTTCATGGCTTCGACGATCAGAAGAGTGTCGCCCTCGGATACACTGGCCCCAACAGACACGAAAGGTGCCGCCCCGGGCTCGGCTTGCAGATAAACAGTTCCGACCATGGGCGAGGTCACCGCGCCGGGGTGGCTGGCCGGGTCTTCGGCGGGCGCCGGTGCCGCGGCAGATGCGGCGGTCGGTACCGCAACAGGTGCTGCTGCCGGAGCGTGCGAGGGTGCCGCGATCTGAACCGGCGCGGCCACGGTCTGTGTAACGCGGCTGACGCGAACATTCAGGCTGTCCTCTTCGCCGTATTCACGCTTGACCTGTAGCTCGGTCAGATCGTTTTCACGCAGCAACTCGGCCAGAGCCTTGATGAACGCCACGTCCGCTTCGTGTTTGTTGTCTGTCATGAGTGTCCTCGACGGTTCCCCTTTGGCCCGTCTGTTCTTGCGGGCTCTGGTAAATTACCCGGCGTTATAGGCCATGAAATCAGCCATGAAAAGCGCCGTATGGGCCGATAGATGGGGGAAAACCTCAAAGAATACCAGTGGCCGAGGGCCTCAAAGAGGCATGCCAGACATCTTCGCGACCAGTTCCGGCAATTTGCGCGCACCAAATTTCTCCAAAAGTCGCGCTCGGTGCGCCTCGATAGTGCGATAGCTGAGTCCAAGCTCAGCGCCAATTTCCTTGGCGGACAGGCCACGGCAGGACAAGATCGCAACTTCGCGCTCTCGGGTGGTTAATTCCACGATCGGGCGCTCTTCGGATATGTCAGAAAAACTCCAGATACTGTGACGGAACGGATCATCCGGGGTCAACGAGCGACCACGTGCGCGGCACCAGAACAGATCGCCATTGCGCCTACGCATGACACGTTCGTCAGTATAATAACCGGTTTCCTTCATCACCTGCAGGCCACGTGCGCCGATCCTTTCCCAATCGGCAACCGACGGATACAGGTGCAGCAGTGGCATGTTACGATATTGTTCTTCCCCGCCGCCAAACATGCGGGCAAACTGCAGATTGCAGCGCCGGATGACCCGGTTTTCCAATTCGACCAGGCCGATCGGGGCATATTCAAAGGCGGCGTCGCTCATGTATTCATGGTGACGGGTATTTCTACGGAATTGAAGCGAAAAGGTTTGGATGACTAGGATTTTGCAACTATCGGAATGGGCAAGCGGCGAGATCACGGCGAAAACACCGCAGCCGATCGCCTTCGGGTTCGGTGATGTTGTGGGAGGGTGGGAATGAATATTGGTCTTTGGCTTGCGCGCCAGGCACAAATTAGCGGATCGCGGCCAGCACTTTATCTGGGGCGGGACAGGGTGGCCAGCTATCAGGAGTTTCATGACCGCGCAGCACGATTGGCGGGCTGGTTGCTGAGTCAGGGGATCAGGCCTGGCGACCGGGTTGCGATCTTTATGAAGAATTGTCCGGACTACCTGATTGCCAAATACGCGATCTGGTATGCCGGTGCGGCGGCCGTGCCGGTCAATGCCAAACTGCATGGGCGTGAGGTGGCTTATATCCTGGGAAATTCCGGTACCGGCATTACGTTCACCTCTCCCGGTCTGACCGAGGCTTTGCTGGAGGCAGATGTGCAAGGCCGTGTCATCGATATTTCCAGTGCGGATTATTCATCGGCGATGGAACACGAGCCGATTGCCGAGGTGGCACATCGCTCGCCGCATGATTTGGCCTGGTTGTTTTACACCTCGGGAACCACAGGTAAGCCCAAGGGGGTGATGATCACGCACCGCATGCTGATGGCCGTTTCGCTGACCTACAGGGCCGATGTCGACAAGGTTTCAGGGAAAGATGCCATCCTCTATGCCGCCCCGATGAGTCATGGCGCGGGTCTTTACAGCATGGTGCATGTGCTTGCCGGCGCGCGCCACGTTTGCCCCGGATCAGGCGGGTTTGATGAGGCGGAAATCTTTGACCTTGCCCGCCATTTTGATCGAATCCAGTTGTTTGCCGCGCCGACGATGGTCAAACGCATGACCGACGTCGCGAAAAGCATGGGGGAAACAGGAACCGGGCTACGAACCATCGTCTATGCGGGCGGGCCTATGTATCTGGCCGACATCACTGAAGCTGTCGCGCATTTCGGGCCGGTCTTCGTACAGATCTACGGTCAGGGGGAATGCCCGATGGGGATCACCGCGCTGTCGCGGGACAACGTGACGGACCGTACCCATTTCCGTTGGAAAGAACGGCTGGCCAGCGTCGGGCGTGCGCAATCGACTGTCGAAGTATGCATCGGCGATGCGGATGGCAATGCGCTGCCGCCTGGAAGTCATGGCGAGATCATGGTTCGCGGCGATGTTGTTATGCCGGGTTATTGGCAAAACCCCGAGGCCACGGCAAAGACGCTCGTGAATGGTTGGCTGCTAACCGGCGACATGGGTTACATGGACGAAGACGGGTATGTCACGCTTCAGGATCGATCCAAGGACCTGATCATTTCGGGCGGCTCGAACGTCTATCCAAGAGAGGTCGAAGAGGTGCTGCTGTCTCACCCCAAGGTCTCCGAAGCGTCGGTTGTCGGACGGTCGCATCCGGATTGGGGCGAAGAAGTTGTCGCCTTCATCGTGGGCGATGCTCATCCGGACGAGTTGGACCTTCTATGCCGTGACAACATCGCGCGGTTCAAGCGGCCAAAGGCCTATTACTCCCTCAGCGAACTGCCCAAGAACAATTATGGCAAAGTCCTGAAAACCGAACTGCGCAAGCTTTTGGAACAGATGGCGAAGTCAAATTGAAAAAAATCCCCTCAAAAACAAGGCGCGCTTTAAAGTAAAAAAATGCCGGCTCAATGTGAACCGGCACCCAAGTTGGTCTACACGGCCAACCGGCCATGCGACGGGGAGAATTGATCAGATAGCCAGATATTCGGCACGCAGTTCCTCGTTCTCCAGAACTTCCGACGCGGTGCCGTCGAATACGATCCCACCGGTGTCGAGAATGACGGCCCGGTCGGCCAGTTCCAGCGCGCGGACAGCGTTCTGTTCGACGATGATGGTGGTCATGCCCTGTTCCTTGATGTGGATGAGGGTCTTTTCGATCTCGTCCACGATCACTGGGGCTAACCCTTCATAGGGTTCATCTAGAAGCAGCACTTTGATGTCTCGGGCAAGAGCGCGGGCGATCGCCAGCATTTGCTGTTCACCACCGGACAGGGTTACGCCTTCCTGTTTGCGGCGTTCGCCGAGACGGGGGAACAGTTCATACAGGCGATCCAGAGACCAACCGATTGGAGGGGCGATCTGGGCCAGTTGCAGGTTTTCCTCGACCGTGAGGCCAGGAATGATGCGACGGTCTTCGGGCACAAGTCCCAGACCGGCGGCTGCGGCCTCATAGCTGGTCATCCGATGCAGCGGCTTGTGATCCAACCAGATCTCGCCATGGCGAACTTCGGGATCGCCGACACGCGCGATCGAGCGCAAAGTTGACGTCTTGCCAGCGCCGTTCCGGCCCAGCAGCGCAAGAATTTCACCTTCGTGAACGTTAAAGCTGACGCCCTGAACGATATAGCTTTCGCCGTAGTACGAGTGCATGTCCCAGACCGACAGAAATGCCGGGGCTGTCTGCGCCACGTTGGCGTTTTTGGAGAAATCGGGTTTGACGTTCATATCTGATCCTCCTTACGCCGACTCGCCCAGATAGGCTTCGCGTACCTTGGGGTTGCCACGGATGTTCTGCGGGTCGTCCTCGACCAATGGTGTGCCCTGTGCCAGAACGGTAATCCGGTCGGCCAGGCTAAAAACCACATGCATGTCGTGTTCTATAATGGCGATGGTGATGTCGCGCTCGTCCTTGATTTGCTTGAGCAGGTCGATGGTGTTGTTGGTGTCGGCACGCGCCATCCCGGCGGTGGGTTCGTCCAGCAACAGCAGCCGCGGTTTCTGACTGAGGCACATGGCGATTTCCAGTCGGCGCTTGTCACCGCGCGACAGCGAGGCCGAATGCATGTGGCGCTTGTCGGCCATGCCCATTTCTTCCAGCATCTCTTCGGCCTGCTTGATGACCTCACGCTCGTTAGCGACAGTTTCATAAGCGTGCAGGCGGAAGGCTCCGTCGCGCATGGCGAAGATCGGGATCAGCATGTTCTCCATCACCGAAAGATCGCCAAAGATCTCGGGTGTCTGAAACACGCGGCTGATGCCCATCTGGTTGATTTCGAACGGCGCCCGACCCAAGACCGATTGGCCATCGAACATGACCGATCCTGTGTCCGGGATCAGCTTGCCGACCAGGCAGTTTAGCAGGGTCGATTTTCCGGCTCCGTTCGGCCCGATGATCGCGTGGACGGTGTTTTCCTTGACACTGAGGTTCACGTCGCTCAGCGCCTGAAGGCCGCCGAACCGTTTGCCCACGTTCTTGACTTCGAGAATACCCATCTTTCCGTCTCCTTATTCCGCGGGTTCGGTCTTGCGTGCGGTCTTGTCGTCAGACCCCGAGCGCTTGCCGCGCACCCAGTTCAACAAACGTTGACCGCCTTCGACGAGGCCACCCGGCAGGAAGATAACCACAAGCATGAACAGGATGCCCAGTGTCAGGTGCCAACCCTTGCCAATGAAAGGATGTACGATGAAGACCATGAAATCCTCCATTCCGTCCGGCAGAAAGCTGAACCAGCCGTGCAGAATGTTGTCGTTGATCTTCGAAAAGATGTTCTCGAAATACTTGATGAAACCTGCGCCCAGAACCGGACCGATCAGGGTGCCGGTGCCGCCGAGAATGGTCATCAGCACTACCTCGCCCGAGGCGGTCCATTGCATCCGCTCGGCGCCGGCCAGTGGGTCCATCGCCGCCATCAGGCCGCCGGCCAGACCGGCATACATTCCCGAGATCACGAATGCCGCCAGTGTATAGGGGCGCGAGTTCAGCCCGGTATAGTTCATCCGCTGCTGGTTGGATTTCACGGCACGCAACATGATGCCGAAGGGCGAACGGAAGATGCGGATTGCCAGATAGAAGACAATGATCATGATGACGGCGCAAAGGTAGTAGCCGTTGTTGAACGTAAAGGTCCAACCTCCAATGCTCGGCTCCCAGAAGCTGTCGCGCATTGCGATACCAAAAAAATGCGGGACATCGGGCAGGCTGTCGCGGTGGAACATCTGAGGGTCGTTGGCATAGACCTGCAGTCCGGTTTCGCCATTGGTCAGGTTGAACTTCGGGTTCGACAGAACCGAATAGGCCAGCGCAAAACTCATCTGTGCAAAGGCCAGCGTCAGGATCGAGAAATAGATCCCAGACCGGCGCAGGCTGACAAAGCCGATCAGCAGCGAGAACAGACCTGCGATAATCACACTCAACGCGATTGCCGGAACCACGTTATAAGTGAACAGCTTGAACACCCAGACTGCCGAATAGGATCCGATACCCAGGAACGCGGCGTGCCCAAACGACAAATATCCGGTCAGTCCAAACAGGATGTTGAAACCAATTGCGAAGATGCCGAAGATGACGAACCGCTGCATCAAGTCCGGGTAACCCGCGTTGAACTGCGCCATGGCGCTGCCTGACGGGAAGGGGTTCAGGATCAGTGGCGCAAACAAAGCGAGGATGGCCACGATGATCAGAAGGGTGGTATCTTTCTTGTCCAGACCCAGCATGGTTTAGTCCTCCATCACGCCTTTGCGGCCCATCAGACCCCGCGGACGGGTGAGCAGAATTATGATTGCGACCAGATAGATGATGATCTGGTTGATGCCGGGTATCGTGGTGGTGGCCCAGGTGGTCGACGCAAAGCTTTCCAGAATGCCCAGCAGGAACCCGGCCAATACGGCGCCTGGCAGCGATCCCATGCCACCGACCACGACCACAACGAAGCTGAGCACCAGAAAATCCATGCCCATGTGGTAGTTCGGTGGATTGAGTGGCCCGTACATTACCCCGGCCAGTCCTGCGACGGCGGCGGCGACGCCAAACATAATCGTGAACCGCCGGTCGATGTTGATGCCCAGCAATCCGACGGTTTCACGGTCTGCCATACCGGCCCGGACGACCATGCCGAATGTAGTGAACTGAAGAAAACAGAAGACCCCGGCGATGATCAGTGCAGCAAAGCAGAAATAGATCAGCCGCCAGATCGGGTAGATGATGGCGTTAGGATCGAACCCGATCATCACACCAAGATCCAGCGAGCCGCGCAACGCATCGGGCGGCGGTGTCTGGATCGGATTAGCGCCGAAGAAATACTTGATGATCTCCTGCAGGACGATGGCCAGACCGAATGTCACAAGTATCTGATCGGCATGGGGGCGCTTGTAGAAGTGTTTGATCAAGCCCCGCTCCATGGCGTAGCCGACAAACAGCATGATCGGGATCGTGAACAGCACGGCCAGGGGAACGGACCAGTCGATGATCGACGCGCCAACCTCCGGGCCGAACCAGCCCTCGACATAAGGGACCTTGATCTTGAGAGGATTGCCCAAGAAGTCCTTTTGGGTCTCGTCGACCATTTCATAGGACAGGCCCAGCAGCCTTTGCAAGGTAACAGCACAGAAGGCGCCGATCATGAACAACGCGCCATGTGCGAAATTTACGACCCCCAGCGTGCCGAAGATCAGCGTAAGGCCCAGAGCGATCAGAGCATATGCCGATCCCTTGTCCAGCCCATTGAGAATTTGCAGAAGGAATGCGTCCATCGTTACCCACCGTCGTTTGGGTCTTGCCGCTTTCACCCATCCGTTTCAGGGGGCGTCAGGGCACGTCCGAATTTGAAAAGGGCGCGAGACCCGGACCCTGTTTCAGGGTCCGGGTCGAAAGTCGCTTATGCGCCGTCGTTGCACTCGCCCAGAGTTGCCTCGGCACCACCAAACATCGGATGGTCCGGTGCATAGGTGACTTGATCGACCGGGGTGATTTCAACGATTTCCAGCGTGTCGTAGGCGTTGGAGGGGTTTGCCGCTCCGCGCACGACCAGAACGTCCTTGAAGCACTGGTGGTCTTCGGCACGATACAGCGTCTTCCCGTTGCCCAGCCCGTCGAACTCGAAGCCTTCGAGCGCTTCGCCCACGCCACAGGGGTTGAATGTTCCGGCGCGTTCGCAGGCATCAGCATAGAGAAGAACCTGCGCATAACAGGTCTGCGCCGAGTTGGACGGCGGTTTGCCGTACTTTTCACCGAACGACTTGACAAACGCCTTCGAACCTTCGTTGTCCAGCTGCCAGTTGTAGTTCATCGAACCCAGAACGCCTTTGATGTTGTCGCCAGCACCTGCGGCCATCAGTTCCGAATACAGCGGAACAACGATCTTGAAATCCTTGCCGTTGGCAATTTTGTCAAGCAGGCCGAACTGGATGGCGTTGGTCAGCGAGTTGACCATGTTGCCGCCATAATGATTCAGAACAAGTACGTCCGCGCCCGAATTCAGAACCGGCGCGATATAGGACGAAAAGTCCGTTGCCGCCAGCGGGGTTAGCACGTTGTTGACGGTTTCCCAGCCCATCGCTTCGGTTGCGGCTGCAATCGATTCCTGCTGGGTCCAGCCCCAGGTGTAGTCGGCAGTCAGGTGATAGGCGCGGCGGTCGGCGCCGTATTCTTTTGCCAGCACAGGTGCGAGCGCCGCACCGGACATATAGGCGTTGAAGAAGTGACGGAAGCCGTTCTTCTTGCGGTCCTTGCCGGTAGTGTCGTTTGAGTGGGTCAGACCAGCCATGAACATGACGCCGGCGTCCTGACACAGGCCCTGCACAGCAACGGCCACGCCCGAGGACGATCCACCGTTGATCATGATGGCGCCGTCCTTTTCAATCATCGACTTGGCCGAAGCACGCGCGGCATCCGATTTGGTCTGGGTATCACCGGTAACGAATGTGACCTTCTTGCCAAGGATGCCGTTGCCCTGCAGCGCCTTCGACGTGAAGGTATTAAGACATCCGCCGTCTCCTTCGCCATTCAGATGTTCGACGGCAAGCTGTTGTGCCAAAAGCTCGTCATTACCTTCGTCGGCGTAAGGACCGGTTTGCGGCACGTTAAAACCAAGCGTCACGGTTCCGCCGGTCGGCTCATTCGTGAATGCTGATGCGGACGACGCGGTAAAGATCGTCGGCAGGGCCACACCGGCACCGGCAACGGCACCCGATTTCAGCACGCCACGACGCGTAACGGATTTATTGGACATTCATTCCTCCCATTTCCCTGTATGCGCCCCTTGGCTCCTCTTCCGCAGGGCGCGGGCACGGTATGTGCAAAGCGAGTATGGAGGCAATATGGAAAATCACGCAATAAACCCTTTTAATTGCTGTATAATTCTGAAAATATATCAACACAATGTGCGTGATACTTGTAAAGTATCTTATGTCGCGTTGCAGAAAGTCGTTGAAAATGCGCAATAAAGGAAAGCAATAACCAATGGCCCGGGACACTTTGACTGGCAGCCGAATTCGCGAGCGACGGCAGATTGTTGGCCTGCGCCAAGCCGAGCTGGCCCGCGATGTGGGGATTTCAGCTTCTTATCTCAACTTGATCGAGCACAACCGGCGCAGAATCGGCGGAAAGCTCTTGGTTAATATTGCTTCGGTTCTGGGCGTGGAGCCATCTATGTTGACTGAAGGCGCCGAGGCTGCGTTGATAGCGGCTCTGCGCGAAGCGGCAGCGGATGCAGTGAACCAAAAGGCCGAGACAGATCGCGCAGATGAGTTTGCCGGGCGTTTTCCCGGCTGGGCCAGCGTCATGTCTCAGATGCACAGGCGGATCAAATCTCTTGAGCGCACCGTCGAGACATTGTCTGATCGGTTGACACACGATCCTCGGCTTGCTGCGTCATTGCACGAGGTTCTCTCGACCGCGGCCGCAATTAGATCGACAGCGGCCATTCTAGCTGAGCCCGGCGAGTTGGAGGCGGAATGGCGCGATCGCTTCCACAAAAACCTCAATCAGGACGCCGAACGCCTCGCTGGCAGCTCCAAGGCGTTGGTCAACTACCTAGACGAAAGCGAATCGTCCGAGGATCACCGGGGCGTTCCGCTGGAACAGATTGAAGCCTTTTTCGTCGAGAACGGTCATCATTTTCCGGTAATCGAGACAGGCGGGGAGGTGAGTGATGTCGCGCTTGATGCATTGCCGTCCGGAGCAGCTCGAGCGATCGGGCGTGACATGCTGAGAACTTATGCCGCCGACGCCCTGGCCATGCCGCTCGACGAACTACGTCAGGCTTTGGAGGCAGGTGATCCCGATCCACTTGCTCTGATGCGCCGCTTCGATACCGATCTGCCAACGGTTCTCAGGAGGTTGGGGTGCTTACCAGAGGATGTATTGCCCAGGCCCACAGGGCTGGTGATCTGCGACGCCTCGGGTAGCATCCTGTTTCGCAAACCGGTGTCCGGCTTCGCCTTGCCACGCCACGGGGAATCCTGTCCGCTCTGGCCTTTGTTTGTTGCTTTGAATCGACCGTTGGTCCCAGTGCACCGCAGGGTGTCACAACTCGGCCGGACGGCAGCTGAATTCGAGTGTTTTGCTGTCGCCTGGCCGCGGGAAATAACGGCTTTCGGTCAAGACCCGGTGTATCATTCGGTTATGCTGATCCTGTCCCGGGATCGCTCGGAGCACCAAACCAGCGAGACATTGCCGGTCGGGAGCAGTTGCAGAGTTTGCCCACACCCGACCTGTAACGCCCGTCGCGAACCTTCGATTTTGAGCGAAGGTTTTTGACAGTTCGGTGAACGCAGGGATAGTCTGTTTATACACAATGAGCGGCATTGCCGCCGAAAGGCAAGACGGGGGAGGACGCGCAAGAATGAGCCGCAAGGTTCTGCTTATAGAGGATGAACCCAACATTACCGAGGCGATCCGTTTTTTGCTGACCCGAGAAGGTTGGCAGGTACAAACCCATGCCGAAGGCTCCGACGCGGTCGAAGTCATCAAAAGCGCGAACCCGGATCTGGTGATACTCGACGTGATGCTGCCCGGCAAAAGCGGCATGGACATCCTGCGTGATCTGCGGGAGGAGGCCGATTTGGAAAATCTGCCGGTACTGATGCTGACCGCTAGAGGTCAAAGTCGAGATAGGGAAATGGCGGAAAAAGCTGGGGTGAGCCGTTTCATGACCAAACCATTTTCCAATACCGAGGTGGTGACTGCTGTTCGCGACCTGCACGCACAGGCGTCTCGGACATGACGGGCGGGTCCGAGCCCGAATCCGGCAATACGGTGGCGCCGCCACCGGTATTTCTTGAACGGCAAAGCTATCGCCGACGCAGGCTGTCTGACGCGGCCCGGCTGCTGCCCATTTTAGGTGCTGGTCTGTTTGCCATTCCGCTGTTCTGGCCATCGGGCACCTCCGATACGGAAACCGTGCCGACCTCTTCCGCGATCTCGTATGTGTTTCTTTGTTGGGCGGGACTGATAGCCCTTAGCTTCGGCTTCGGTATTGCGGCGCGGCGATTGTCAGTGCGAGAGGGCCAGGACGGAGACGAAGGTTGATGGCGACGCTCAACCTGTTGATCTTGGTGTGCCTAGGCTATGTTGTACTGTTGTTCGGCGTGGCCTTTGCCGCCGACCGGTTGGCCGCTACGGGTCGCAGCACCTGGCTGCGCTCGCCCTTGGTCTACACCTTGTCCCTGTCCATCTACTGCACTGCCTGGACCTTCTATGGCGCGGTCGGATATGCGGCGCGTTCCGGGCTGGAGTTCGTCACCATCTATCTTGGGCCTACGCTGGTCATGGTCGGGTGGTGGTGGGGACTGCGAAAGCTGGTTCGCGTTGGGCGCAGCCAGCGGGTGACCTCTATTGCCGACCTGATTTCGTCCCGTTACGGCAAATCCAATACCCTCGCGATCTGCGTGACCATTCTGGCGGTTCTGGGCGTGACGCCCTACATCTCCCTGCAACTCCAGTCGATCACTCTGTCATTCAGCATTTTTGCCGAGAACGATCCGTCCAGCATATATCGCGAAGGATCGAGTGTGTTCTGGGTGGCCGCAGGTCTGGCCGTATTCGCCATTCTGTTTGGCACCCGCAATCTGGATGCAAATGAACGTCACCATGGTGTGGTGACCGCAGTTGCCATCGAGGCGATCGTCAAACTAATCGCGCTACTTGCTGTCGGCATCTTTGTTGTCTGGAGGATCGGCGGCGGAATTGGGCCGATCATGGCGCGGATTGACGCGTCGGAAATCGGGCAGTGGCAGGTCAACCACGGGCGTTGGGCCGCGATCACCTTTCTGTCCGCCGCCGCTTTTGTGTGTCTGCCGCGAATGTTCCAGGTGATGGTTGTCGAAAACGATGACGAACGACACTTGCGTGTAGCAGCTTGGGCTTTTCCACTTTACCTGCTGCTGATGAGCCTGTTCGTGGTGCCGATCGCGGTTGTTGGGCTGGACCTGATGCCGGAAGGCGCCAACCCGGATCTTTTCGTTCTCACCATTCCGCTGGCGCAGGGAAACGACGCTTTGGCGATGTTGTCCTTCCTCGGTGGGTTTTCATCCGCAACATCCATGGTCATCGTCGCCGCAATGGCGCTTTCGACAATGGTTTCGAACCATATCGTCATGCCGATCTGGCTGAGCGCGCAGGGCGTACGCGCCTCGGTGTCCGGGGATGTTCGCAGCATCGTCCTGTTTTCGCGCCGGGTTTCGATTGCGGTCATCATGGCGCTGGGGTTCTTCTATCACCAGATGTCCGGTGGAGGCGCAGCGTTGGCCTCGATCGGTCTGATCGCCTTTGCAGGCATCGCCCAGATTCTGCCAGCACTGGTTGGCGGCCTGTTCTGGCGCGGAGCGACCCGTACCGGAGCCCTGATTGGGTTGACCGTCGGTTTCGTTCTGTGGACCTACACCCTGTTGCTGCCGGATATGAGCGGTTGGATCGTGTCTGAGCGCTTGTTGACCGAAGGGCCGTTCGGATTTGGCTGGTTGCGACCCCGCGCCCTCTTCGGGATCGAAGGAATCGATCCGATGGTTCACTCGGTGATGTGGTCTTTGACGCTGAACACTGCAGCCTTTTGCGCGGCATCGCTTGCGAGCTTTCCCAGCCCTTTGGAGAGGTTGCAAGGGGCGCAATTCGTCAATGTCTTCGAACATTCCGCCGGTCCGCGTGGGTGGACCGGGTCGGTGGCGCAAAGCGAGGATCTGATGATCATGTCCCAGCGGATACTTGGCAGTTCCGAAGCGCATGACTTCTTTCACGCAGAGGCAGAACGTCAGGGCGGTCGCGGCTATCTACCAGAGCCGACACCAGCCTTTTTGGAACGGCTTGAGCGGGAGTTGAGCGGTTCCGTGGGCGCGGCCACGGCTCATGCCATGATCGGGCAGATTGTGGGCGGGTCGTCCGTCTCGGTCGAAGACCTTCTGGCGGTGGCCGATGAATCCGCTCAACTTCTTGAGTATTCCAGTCAGCTCGAGGCGAAATCGGCCGAGTTGACCATTACCGCGCGCAAGCTGCGAGAGGCAAACGAAAAGCTGACCCAGATTTCCTTGCAGAAAGATGCCTTCCTGAGCCAGGTCAGCCATGAGTTGCGCACCCCTATGACCTCGATTCGCGCGTTTTCTGAAATTATGCGCGATACGGAGGGCCTCACCGTCCAAGAGCGCGCGAAGTATGCGACGATCATCCATGACGAAGCACTGCGGCTAACCCGGTTGTTGGATGACCTGCTGGACCTGAGCGTTCTTGAGAACGGCCAGGTCATCCTGAACATGGGCGATGGAAGCCTTCATGACGTCATGGACCGTGCTGTTTCTACGGCGCTTACTGGAACGGAGCGGGCTGTTCGCGTACGCCGCAACCGAAGTGCTGAACATATCTACCTTCATACGGACTTGGACCGGCTGAAACAGGTTTTTATCAACCTGATCGCCAATGCCCAGAAGTATTGCGATGCAGCGGAACCGGTTCTGACGATTTCGGTTCATGATGTTGGCGGGCAGGTGGTGGTTGATTTCGTGGACAACGGAAGTGGTATTCCGGCTCAGGCGCAAGCCATGGTGTTCGAGAAGTTTGCTCGGGTCGGGTCGGACAAGGCCGGTGGCGCCGGGCTGGGGTTGGCGATCTGCCGAGAGATCATGCAGCGCCTGAACGGCGAAGTGAGTTATCTTGCCGGGCAGGGGGGCGGCGCGTTTCGGGTCAGTTTGCCGCTGACCCACAAACAGGCTGCGCAGTAACAGCGTCGGTAAAGACATTCGTAACCGTCGCTGGGATACACCAGAAAACTGAAGTGTCCCTTGCAACAGAATCCGGAAAATGGTGACCGGTAAGAACCCCAAGACAGCGCTGGCGCGCAAACTCGACAGTCGTTTTCAGGTCGATGACAAACCTCGTTCGCTTTTGCGGGCAATTCGGCTTGCGTTGGCCAGATCTGCGGACGATCTATTAAAGCTGCCGCTGGCGGTCATTGGTGCCACACAGCGCCTGTGCTCACACGATGCGCTGCCACAGGCGATTGAAGAAGGACGCCTGTTTCTTCTGTTTGCATCGCAGACTGAAGTTCTTGCCGCGGCTTGTCTTGACCGGCACTGCGTCGCATCGATCATTCAGCAGCAAACGTTGGGGCAGCTTTCCAAGGGTGACGCCGAAGCGCGGCCCTACACTGGCACCGACGCCGCCATGTCTGCGCCGCTGATCGAAGGGACGCTGTCGCGGGTGGTCGGGTTGGTTGATGCCCCGGTTGAACGTGCGCGCGTCGCGGGGTTTGAATTCCTGTCATCTTTGCCTGACCGGCGCAGCTTACTTCTGGCGCTGGAAATGGAAAACTATTGCGTCATCGACCTAACCGTCGACATCGCCGGTGGAAAGCGGCAGGGCAAGGTGCAGCTTGTTCTGCCGGAAGTGGATAAAGAAGAGGTTGTGGTCGATGGCGTTGGGGCGGAAACTGAGGGCCGACTGGAACGTGCAGCCGAGGTCATTGTTGCCGATCTGAATGCGGTGATTGGTCAGTTGCGATTGCCGCTTGTGGTGTTTTCGTCTCTGACAGCAGGGGATTTTCTGCCGCTGCACGGATTGCGCCTTGACCGGACTGAGCTGCAGACGATCGACCAAAAGAAAGTCGCAGTAGGCCGGTTGGGTCAGCGCGACGGAATGCGCGCGGTGCGCCTGAATGAAACCGGCACCGAAAACCGGGCTGTTCTTCCTGCGGCCCGCACTTTCGAGAAGCACAACGTTTCTCCTGCTGCGGAAAACGCATCGCGCACCGACTTGGACGCGCCAGCAATCGAGCATGATGGGATTGCAAAGGAGGTCAACACGCCTGCGAAAACAGAACCGAATTCGGGAAACGGGATTTCAGGGGCAATCTGAGAAAGCTATTACGTCAGCGACGTCGTCCGGCTTCTTCACACAATTGTTGCAGTGTCGGCCGCAGGCCATCCAGCTGATATCCTGCTTCCTGCGTTTTTGCCAGAATCTCATCGGGGTCCATCACACCGCATTGCCCCAATGCCCAGACCACCGAACATCTTGTGCCAGAGGTACAATAGGCCAGAACCGGCCCCGTCTCACTTTCCGCCAGTTCCATCTGGCGCGCCACGTTTTCCGGCGTCATCGTCTGATGCGTCAGTTCGAGAACCTCGAACTCCATTCCAGCCTGACGCACCGCTGCGCCAATTGCATCGGCCTGCTGTTGGGGCGGAACCTCGATATTTGGGCGGTTGCAGATGACCTTGGAAAAACCGGCCGCTGCTATCGCCGGAACATCTTCGACCGAGATTTGAGGCGAAACGGAATAGCGGGGGGTGATCTGTCGAATCTGCATGCAGCTTCCTTATGCGGCGGTCGCGAATCTGTCCAGTTGTGCGCCAACTTTAGGAGCCACCATCATTCCTGCAATCATTGATGCAAGGAAAATCGCACCGCCAATCCCGCCATAGGTAATTGAGGCCAGCGCTGGCCCGGGGCACAGGCCAGCCAAACCCCACCCCATTCCGAACATAATCGATCCAGTCACCAGCCGGTGATCGACTTCCACCTGCGGCGGGGCAGGAAAGTCACCGCCAAGGATTGGCTTGCGGTGGGCTGCAATCCGCCACGCGATGGCCATGGGGATAAGCGCGCCACCCATCACAAAAGCCAGGGTCGGGTCCCAGTCGCCGAAAACGTCAAGCCACCCCTGAACCTTGGTGGTGTCCGTCATGCCGGACACGAACAGTCCCGCGCCGAACAGTGCGCCCGCAATCAATGCGAATACAAAACGCATCAGATCACTCCTATCAGGTGACGAAAGAAAACGAGGGTTAGCCCACCTGCAATGATGTAGAAAACGGTGGCCACGATGCCCCGCAGGGAAAGTCGCGATATACCGCAAACGCCATGACCCGAAGTGCAACCGTTGGCAATGCGCGTGCCGACGCCCACTAGCAATCCTGCGGCAATTACGATTGTAACGCTATTGGTTAGATGGGTGTCGATCTTGACAGTGTACATTGGCCACAACGCCAAGGGAGCAACTATCACTCCCAGAATGAATGCCAGGCGTTCGAGGGTTGTTCGGCGTTCGCTGCCATCCACCAGCCCGCCAAGGATGCCGCTCGCCCCCATGATCCGGCCGTTTGCCAGCAAATAGACCGCACCGCCCGTGCCGATCAACACGCCGCCGACCAGTCCCCAGATCCAGTCCGTTTCCATAGGTTGATGTTCCCCTGTTTGCGCAAGCTCGTCAGATCTTGTTGATCGGAAGCTTCAGAAAGACGTCGCCCTGCTCATCAGCGGGCGGCATTTGCCCGGCTCGCATATTGACTTGCAGCGACGGCAGGATCAGTCGCGGCATTGCAAGGGTTGCGTCGCGCGCATCTCTCATCTTGACGAAATCCTCGATACATTTGCCCTGACCGATGTGAATGTTCAGCGCTTTTTGCTCGCCTACCGTTGTTTCCCAAGCATATTCATCCCTGCCAGGTGCCTTGTAATCATGTCCGACAAATATCCGCGTATCATCCGGAAGTGTCAGTATTTTTTGGATTGAATTGTACAAAGTCGCCGACGAGCCGCCGGGGAAATCGCAGCGCGCGGTTCCGAAATCCGGCATGAAAAGCGTGTCACCCACAAACGCGGCATCACCGATAACGTAGGTCAGGCAGGCGGGCGTATGGCCCGGAGTGTGCAGAACATCGCCGCGCATCTGCCCGATGTGAAAACTGTCGCCCTCTGTGAACAGGGAGTCGAACTGACTACCGTCCCGCTGAAACTCAGTGCCCTCATTGAAAACTTTGCCGAATGTATCCTGAACAACGGTGATGTTTGACCCGATCCCGATTTTGCCGCCAAGTTTTTCTTGCAGATAGGGAGCTGCCGAAAGGTGGTCGGCGTGAACATGGCTTTCCAATATCCACTCGACCTTGAGATCCTCGGATTTGACATAGTCGACGATTGCGTCCGCCGATGCGGTATTGGTACGACCTGATGCGTGATCAAAATCCAGCACGCTATCAATGATCGCGCACGCACGCCCTTTGGGTTCGCGCACCAGATAAGACACCGTGAAAGTGGCTTCGTCAAAGAAAGCTTTTACGAATGGCGTCATTGGATCCTCCGCATTTCATATGTTAATCATATAAATAAGTTTGAATGTGATTCAACCACCCCGTCTCCTCACACCGATTCCCCGGCTGCTTTGATGTCGGTCAAGGCAATTTCCTCAAACCATGATAGACTCTGGCAGAGTAGCGTTTCCCCGCCGAAAAAACAGGCACGACGGGCGGAAATTCGCAGGTACTCCATGTTCGGTGCATGAATTTCTTACGGTTGTTACTGAACTCTGTCAGGTTCAACGTATAGGGGAGGAGTCAGATGACTGCACAAGAACTTTATCGTGAAGTTGAACGATTGGAGAGGACGCTCAAGGGCGCGTGTATCGAAAAACGCTTGGAAATGCAGCCAACGGTCAGCCAGATGGTTCGGCAGATGCGGACGCAAGGTATTCGTGTTCCCTCGCGATTGCGCAGGCTGGACGTTGCGTTGTGTGAGGATGCGATCGAAGCGCGATTCGACAATATGCCGGTCTGAGTCTGGGTTTACCCCAGCGATATTCCCAGAATCACCATCATCAGCCCAAGAACCGACAGAAAAAGCGAGGCTAGGTTCCAGGGCAATACGCCTTGGACGGCTGCGCGCAGTTCTTCATCCGAAAGTCCCGCCTTGCGCGCTTTCATGACACGCAGAATGCACCAGACCAACCCAACCAGACCGGCAAGGGATATGGCGGCGCCAGACCAAATGATAATGTCGAACATGTCTTGCCCGTTTTCGTGTTCCGAACCGGTTCGCGGTTAGCGGATCGTTGCGGCAGGTGCAAGGTTTTGTCGGTTCCAGACATTGGCCGCTTGCGGCCTGCCCATCGCCGATGTATCCCGCATTTTGCCCGATTTCAGCCCGACGGAGTGATGCAGATGGACGAAATGATCGAAACACAGGCCGATTCTAACTATCGCGTGACAGCAGGGGAGTTGCGTCAGTTCATCGAGCGCTTCGAGCGCCTGGAGGCAGAGAAGAAGGACATTGCGGACCAGCAAAAGGAAGTGATGGCCGAAGCCAAAGCACGCGGTTATGACACCAAGGTCATGCGTAAGGTGATTGCGCTGCGCAAACGGGACAAGGACGACATCGCCGAGGAAGAGGCAGTTCTGGAAATGTACAAAGAAGCGTTGGGGATGTGATTCGCAACGCTTATGGGGTGATGAACGATACCCCAGGCATCGATTGTATGGTTCCTACATCGTCGTCATAGAGTTGTGTAAAAGCGTCGACCACCTCGGTGGTCCAGCCCGGCAGATCGAGCTCTTCCTCGATCTGTTCGAGAGCAGCAAACTCGTCCAGATGCCTTCGGATCAAGTTGCTGACTTGACGGTCGTTTATGTCGGGCGATAGCGACCGTTGAACGTGGAACCTTGCGAGGCCTTCGTCGGACAGTACTTCTGGCAAAACTGCAAACTCACCAATCACCGGTTCACTATCCGCCAGACGCGCCACGGCACGTAAAACCTTTCCCCAGATCAGCGGCGTATCTTCGTTGCACCAGACAGTGACATTGACCTCTGGCGCCTGTTCGCGGACCTGCGCGATGACCTGTGACCAGGACAACCGACTTAGGTCGAAAGTCGAACGAATTTCGTTCTGCCTGCGCTCGGGAAGGGAAGACAGGACTTCGGGAATGAAGCCGGCAGGGTTTCTCAGCCCGATGCACAGATCAATTTGCGATCCGGGGAACAGAGCGCAAATTTGCGTCATCCGCGGCCCGGCCAGTGGGTAAAACTGGCCGTCGCGAATGGCAGACCATTCCGTGCCAAAGAAGTTTGGGTCGGAGAAAAGTACGCGCCGGGGCATTTCACCCTGAAGGACGGTTTCGAGAATTGCTTCGCCTGCCTCTGGTTGAACGGGCGCATTCTTGAGTGCCTGAAAGGTTGTCTGAAACAGCTTGCGGTACTTTCGAGGTCGTGGAATGGCGATACCGTGCCGACCGAATTCCTCGGTATTCTGTAGCAGGCATTTGATCAGGCGTCCGCCATCCGTTGCGTGAGCCCCCGTATGAAAAACCAGCTGCGTCATGCGTCTTCGACCGATCGTCAGTTTCCTCGCCTCGGGTGGCATGTTTGGCCAGGACAGTCAAATCAAGCATTTGTCCGCGTCATGAAAACAACGAATCTCTCGGTTATTGGAGAACCGGCAAAATTTTTGCTTCGGAAAGTTGTGGGCATCAGGTGGCTAAAAGCCCATCCTTTTCGGCAACAGAAAAAAGTGTCTTGAAGTCGACGATCGAACTCAGTAATTCAACCGCGTGCCCCTATAGCTCAGCTGGTAGAGCAACTGATTTGTAATCAGTAGGTCCGCGGTTCGAGTCCGTGTGGGGGCACCACGTGAAGCAAAAAATAGTCTTAATATCAATTGCTTAAATTCGCATGTCGCGGTATGGCCCCATTTAGCGCCCCATTGACGTTCGTTGATAGTAAAGCCCTCTAAGGAATCATTGCCTGAACTGTCGAAGAAGCTTGACGCCAATCAACATGGTCAGTGCATCCACCAGTCTCCCAAGCCTATCCGCAGGCAAAATCACTAGGCGGAAACCCAGCGCCCATGCGTCCCAATCATTTCCGTTTTGAGCAATTTGCATCGGGGGCAGGGCAAGCTTTGTCGATTTTTTGAATTGCGGGCTTGTAAAGAAGCCGGGGGCGTCGGTTTCGCTGCGGATAGTCCAAAACTTCATGGCGCCCCCCCCCAATCTATTCCGGCGAGGCATCCAGGTCCGTGAGTTGGCGTGCTAGTTCCGAAATCATCTTGCGACCCTTTACATGCGCCCGTGACCGCATCCCATGTTTCCAGCGGGGGTTTGCCTGTCCGGCTGGCTGGCCACCACCCGCGCCGTGAAACCTGCAAACGGCCCACCCTCGAACTGCTGGCCCCTTGCAGCGTTCGCCGGTTCTTCTGGATGTAGCTGTGCATCTGGGGGCTGCGTGTGCCTTGCTCATGGGGTTGACGTCATTTTGCATCAGTGACCCTCCCCGGTCTTCGTGTTGCCACCGATAGTCGGAGTGACAAAACTAGTCGCAAATCACCCTACTAGAATCAACCTGGGCAAATTGCGGAAAATTGAATGAGGAATCAATTGTGAGCAGTGTGGTTTGGTCGGCGTCCAAACTGATCAAGTTGTGGACTACCATTTCTGGTTGTTCTACTGCCGCCCCTTCCTTGTAAAACCGAACGCAGGTTATTCTTCCATCGTTTTGCTCGTTACAATCCTTGTAAACCCAAGAAACTTGAGGGTCTTTCAATTCGGAAAGATGAAGCTCCAGTATCGCTGATTTTCCGGCAAAAACTACGCGAACCATATAAGGCTGGTACGGGAAGGTGCATTCCAGCGCCGTAGCAGGAGCAGCGACTGTGATGGCAAGCGCAACTGCAATTATTGTCTTCATCATCGTGTCCTTTCACGGCGTCAGTAATCCTCTAGTAGGCCAGCGTCATTGGACAACCAACCCCTCACCTAAACTTGCTCGTGAAACTGGAGGAAACGTTTGAAGTCGAGGCTGGTTTACGCAGTGATAGCGCCGTCAACACTGATCCAAAATGGGTGGTGGAGTTATCTAGCTATGCCAATATGTTGAAACTTTCCTCCAACTGGCGCGTATTCATCAGCAGCGCTCTGCCGGAGATCGAGTTTCGGAACAACGCTGGGAATGCTGGAATCATTTTGCACCAGTCACCCACCCCCATGTTCGACATTTCCTACGATCGCCTGCCCGCCGTCTGATACGCTAACATGCTGCACCGTGACAGTTTGTTTGCCGCCATTGCGGTGTTTACGCAGGGCTTCCACCTGGGCAGCGTAGGTTCGGGCCAGCTTGTTGTATCCGTTGTAATGGGCCTGCACTTGCTCAATGCGCTCTGCGTTCGCCAGCCATCGTGCGGATCTGACTAGTGCGACATGGGTTGCCGCCATCTGCACGGTCAACATTCGTTCAACGGTATCGCGAGGCTTCAACTCTGCCACCGCAGCCAGCATAAACCCACGTTCGTCGTTTCCGACGTATTCGTCGCTGGCCTCGTTGCCTTTTAGCACCTTGATGCAATGAGCCATCAGCGCCTCGGCCAATGGCGTCAGATCCGTTCCAAAAATCTGCCGAATAGAATCTTCCTTCGCTATTGTGGCCTCCTGCCTACCATCCTTGCCAGACAGCCGGACGCCTATCTCGTTTTGCGATTTCGATGGAGTCTTGCTCATGCCGGTTCCAATCAAGTTTAGTCTGCTGATCTATCGCCATGCTTTATGGCTAGATGTACATGTGTCCTGTTTCTTGTGACGCCGTTCGGGCCGATTTTCCTTCCGGCGTCACAAATTTCAGGACGGTTTCGCCTCATATCGGTTCGATCACCCTCCCACCGGCACAACCATTGTGACGGGGTGTCCTGCTTTTTGTGCGGGGCTTCTGTTTTTGCTGCCAAGACATGAACCGCTTTGCGGCGGGCTTTCCATCGCGGGTCGGAACTTCGCCCAGCGCCCAGACCGACGCTTTGCCGATACCGGACGGGCCAAGGTGCGGGGCTTGGGTCATGGTAATGAATCCGCGTTCCTGAAGCTCTCCGAACCAAGGGCCAACCGTATTGCGGTGGACGTTTAGCGCCGTTGCTGCGTCACGGTGGCTAAGGATGATATCGCCGTTGTTGCTGCCGTTGTAGCGGCGTTTCAGTTCGACATAGAGCGCCCTTGGCCCCGGTGACAGGGTTGCCCAGGCTTCGGACGCTTGCAGCCATTCAGGAAGCTGGACATGACGCCCAGCCCCCTTTTTCTGCCGTTTGTAGGGCTTCGCCATCACTTGCGCCCTTTTTGGGTTAGCAGGGCCAGCCAGACGCGTACCGCGACAACCTGATCGGGGCAACCGCCCAAAGATATCCAAGCGGCCTCAGTGGCTGCTCCTGCGCCCTTGCGGGCCATGATTTGCCAAGTCTTGCCGTTGCGGGTCAGCTTGAATTGATTTGTCATCAGCGCGCCTTTCCATAGGCCAGACTGGCGACAAGACGCGCCTGGGATTCTGACAAGCCGAACCGGCGACGAAGGTGGACGATACGCAAGCGCTCCATCATGCGGCCTCTCCATCGTTGAGGCTGCGCGCGGATCTGGGAAAGCGTAGCGACGTTCGATCAAAGCCGGGTTTCATTGAATAGTATGCGACGTTTTCCGGCCCCCGGTATTCGGTGTGAATCGGCCAGCCGTATTCGGATTTCAGACGATGGACGATTGCGCCCAGCCGCCAACCGCGCACCTCGCGGATTTCTGTCTTGTGAGAAATTGTGCGCCCGTCCAATAGCGCCTTGCAGGTCCAGAAAACCTGACTTTGGTTTGAATACCACTGATTACTGCTCATAGCCTTGGCTCCTTTGATGGTTGAGCAAACAAGGCGCTGGGCGTATGGTGCAGGTGTTCCAGCCAAAGAACATTCCCGCCCCACGCCCAGACGCCAAGTCTGGGTGGGGTGGGTCTTATGCAGTCTCACGGCTTTTCAGCCATTCAGTGATTGCGCTTTCCGGCCATGCAACGGCTTTGCGAGTCAAGCGCACGGGACGAGGAAACTCCCCCCGGCTCATCATCGCGTAAATCGTGGTGCGGCTAAGGCCGGTGAGTTCTTCAACTTCGGGGCGGCGGTAGTGCTTCTCTGCCATCTGGGCTTGCTCCTGCATCTAGTAGGCGATGAAGGAATGATGTGAGAACAGGCCGCGAACTAATAGCAGTACAGGTTGCGAAAACCTACTTGGGAATTGGGCGCAATCTTCCGGTTCAGCGCCTTTCGTGTGGAGCCTGAATTTTGGCAAAACTTGAGAAATTGATTATTTGTCAATTAGATAAGTGGGTGGTGAGGTTCTTTGTAATTGGCGGGTAGGTTAGCCCCCAGATGAAGGAGCGCCGCCGAGCTTTCGCCAATTCACCAAGGTAGCAATTCTTTCTTTTGCAGCTACCGACAGGCTGCCTTCGCCAAGCCAAGCATCGGGGTTGGCGTCGATCCAAGCTTCTATCGCCGCTTTCGGGCTGCTCCTGAACTTTTGCTTAGATGCAAGCGCGTTCCATGCTTTCACCGCCAAGTCTAACTCGGGAGAGAAATGGTCATGGGAGCGGTTCGCAAATGGTGATGCTTCTTCATCGTCTGGTGGAAAGAAGAAGCTGGGTTTTCGACCCTTATTTGTCATCCACTCCCGAAAATCTGTTACCCTGAGAAGAGACTTTGCCCAATCTGGCCTCTTCATCAATACCTCTCTTTGTGAAGCGCTAAGGCCTTCAAAGCTGTACCGCTCATGCTCATCCGGGTCGGTGTATGTGATTTGACAGGGTAGCTCGTCACTCATTATCGCCCGAGTGATTGCGCGAAATACCGGAACGAACTCTCTGGAAAGCAGGTAGTTTGACGAGTTGTTGGATTCACCTACTTTATGAAAATCACCGTCATTCAGGC
The DNA here is from genome assembly GCF_059612585.1 of Ruegeria sp. YKSF57. NCBI lineage: Bacteria > Pseudomonadati > Pseudomonadota > Alphaproteobacteria > Rhodobacterales > Roseobacteraceae > Ruegeria > Ruegeria sp. YKSF57. The sequence goes on from NZ_JBXWQW010000011.1 coordinate 66,117, forward strand.
GCTCAGGAGTAGACGGCTCCCAAGTGCTTGGATTTAGGCCGACAACGAGCATTGCCGCTTCAACTGCGGATAGGTGCTCACACCATCTCCAATGCTCCATTTCATACTGATAGTCGGCAATTTCGTTGTAGGAATCCTTGTATTCGTTCATCAGCCAATCCTCGCAACTTCTGCCTGTTTCTTGGTCACGAAATCCGCCCAGCGCGCCATGAGAACGCGGCGCTGTTCCAGATGGTCTGTGCGGCGGTAGGCGCGTTCAACGCTGCCGCCGACAACGTGACCCAACGCGGTTTCCGAAACTTCAAAGGGCGCGTTCGTGGTCTCTGCCACCCAATCCCGGAAGCTGGACCGGAACCCGTGCGGGCGGGCTTCCATCTCTCTGCGTTCCATCAGCCGGGCCATGGTGGCATCGCTGATGACGCCTTTGCGCACGCTGGGGAACAGGAAGCCGTCGCGCTGGTGCTCTTTCGCCGCCTCAATGACCGCCAGTGTCTCTGGGCTGAGCGGGACGCGGAAATCCGATGTGGCATCCTTGCGGCCCTTTACGGTTTCCGCCGGGATGGTCCAAACGTCGCCTTCGATCTGGTCAAGGTGCAGATGTCGCAGCGGGCCGGACCTCACCGCAGTCAGGATAAGCAAGCGCAGGGCAAGGTGCGTTACGGTGTCTTCGTTCAGGCTGGCATAGAAGGCCGGTACATCGAACCACGGCAGCGCCGGGATGTGCTGCGCCTTGTGACGTTGCTTGCCCAGCAGGGCGCGGGCTTTCTCTGCCGCCTGCAAATCCACGTCCAAGCCCAGCGCGGCGGCGTGTTTCAGGCAGATGCCCAGCCGATTCATCGCCTTGCGGGCGGTTTCGGCCTTGTCGTGCCAAATCGGGGCTAGCGTGTCGCGAATATCGATCTGGTCAATATCTGACACAGGGACAGCACCCAAGCGCGGCAGAACGTGGATTTCCAAGGGGGAGAACCAACGGCCCGCTTTTCCGTCGCCTTTCAGTTCGGCCTTGCGGGCTTCAAAAGCGTCAGTGGCAATGTCCCTCAACAAGTGCATGTTGCGCTCTGCCTGCCTGCGCTCTCGTTGGCGTTCCTTGATCGGGTCCAGCCCTTGCCGGGCGACTGTGCGCCATTTGGCGGCTTCATCACGGGCTTCCTTCAGCGATACCTCTGGATAGGGGCCAAGCCCCATTTCCCGGCGGCGACCGTGCACGGTCACGTAAAGTAGCCATTTCCCGCGCTCTGGGCTGCGCTTGTGAAGCCACAAATTGCCACCGTCGCCGTGCTTCCCGGCTGCGGCAGCCTTAACCCTTGCTGCGCTGAGCTTGTTCGTTTCCCTCATTGGTTTGAACTGCCTCCGATTTCTGGCCCCACTTTCAGCCCCATCTCAATATCTTGTAGGTCAGGGACTTTGGTGGAACAAGGGGGAAAGACGGAAGTTCATTAACTAATTGAAAAAGCAGGCATGGGGTGTGGTGTGGGAATGTTGAGGAACTACACAGAATGTCCGTTAGGTGCCGTGTGGGGGCACCATTTCCTATACGTATTCAATTAATTACATCTTCTGGTGTTTCTCGGGTGACGATTGCTCTTGCCACTGGCGGACAGCGGTGTGCTGGTCAAAAACAGCCTGACGATTCTGCAGCGTTTCAGGACTGATCAATGAGCAGGAATGACCTGACTTCGTACAGATGTGAAGAATACGGGTGCTCTCCTTTCAAGCGGGAATCCGCCGGGGCAAAAATGAGGCAGATATTGGGCGCGCTTTTGCCATAGTTTCGCAGTAATGATTTTCCGAAATGTTTCTGATTGCAATCCACAACAGTTCCTTGTGGCTTAGAAACACATGTTGAGACCGGTAGCCGGAGGAGAGAGAGATGAAGCTCAAGTCAGCCGTTCGCATTGCGGCCACGACATTCATGTTGGCGGGTGCGGTTGGTTTCACCGCCGGTGTGATAGCCCCTGACGCTGCCTTTGCCAAGGGCGGCAATGGTGGCGGTAACGGTGGTGGCAACGGCGGCGGAAATGGCGGTGGCAAAGGTGGCGACCATGGCGGTGGAAACGCTGGAAAAGGCGGTTCCGGAACCAGCAAAGGTGGCTTTGGCGGAACCAAGGGTCATGGCAAAAGTGGTTTTGCCGGGCTGGGCGACGGCAAAAGCAAGGGGAACGGGATAGGCAAGGGGTTGGCGGATTCGATCTCGGGCCTGTTTGGCGGCAAATCCAAGACCAAATCCTCAACCCAGGCCAAAAGCCCTGCGTCGAAGAGCGTAGCGAAGGCGACCAAATCGGAAGTGGCCCCAAACTCGCAAGGTAAGATTGCTTCGGAACTCAAAGGACTGAACGCTGCACATGCCAGTGCTCAGGCTTTTGCAAATGCATCGCCGAACAGCATGGTTGGGCGTTTGGCAGAATATCGTGAGGCTTTGGCCGATGTTGCTGATGCTGAGGACGCCTTGGCCGAAGCCAACACGGCGCTGAGCGATGCTGTAAGCGATCTGGCTGATGCCGAAAAATCCCTGATGGATGCACAACAGGATCTGGCCGATCTTGAAAGCCTGTCGCAGGAAGAAAGAGAGGCGCAATTTGAATCGGAAGACGCCTATAATGATGCGGTGGCCGGCGCAAAAAGCGCGGTAAGTGATGCGGAGACTGATGTTTCCGATGCGGAAACCGCCATAGGAGACGCGGAAACCAATGTTGCCGATGCCGAAGACGCTGTGGATGAGGCGCAGGAAATCTCGGAGGAGGCGCTTGCTGGCCTTCCAGGTGGCGAAGACCTGTCGGACGAGGCTGTTGCCGAACTCAACGGAATGCTAACCGACTGACTTAATTAATCATCGCGGTTTTGGGTGGTGAGATAAAATAGAAACGGGCGGCTTTGGCCGCCCTGTTTTTTTTCTTTTGTGTGAATTCCCCCACGGTCGTCAGACCCGGTCTTTTGGCGGGCAATTGCCAAGAGGTTGCCGGTTGGTTTTGTCTCAACGTGAAACTGACGTATAGTCGTGGCGGTGGGTATTGAGTTCTTGACGCCTATGATCCTTCGATTTTGGCCGACAAGTTCGCGATCGGTGCAAATGTGGGGGAAGATTTATGAAACTTAGGTTCGCATTACGCGTTACAGCCACATCCCTGATGCTGGCCGGTGCTTTGGGATTTGCCGCCAACATCGCAATTCCGGACATGGCAATCGCCAAGAACGGAAATGGCGGTGGCAAAGGCGGCGGTAAAGGTGGTGGCCACGGCGGAGACAAAGGTGGAGGTGGTCACGGCAAGGGTGGGCCTGACAAGGGCGGCAAAGGAAAGAGCGCCCATGGTAATAGCGGCACAGACAAAAGTTCATTTGGCAAAGGTGGCCGCACCAAATCCACAAGCAAGGGCGGTTCAAAGCACGGGTTTGGCAAAGGTGGATCGAAGGGAAAAAAGGGTCTCTTTGCCGGCTTCAATGGCTCCAGGTCAAAGGACAGGGGAAAGAATGGCGGCCAGAAAGGCGCGTTCGCGCAAGCGATGTCCGATCTGTTTGGCGGTACAAAGTCCCGCGGAAGGTCAAAAACAAAATCTTATGACGGGTCACGCAAGAGTTCCAAGAGTTACGCCGCGCGCAGCGTCGCAACCGCCTCGTTGGCGACAACTGCTTATGCCACGGAGTATCCGGCGCGCTATGAAACCTACGATCACCTGAACAAGTACGAGTATCCCGATACATACGATTATACGGACAAGCGCGACTATTATTCTCGCAAGCACCACGAATACGAGCACTATCACTCATACAGCTATCACGACCGGTACGATGATGATGACGACTATGATCATCACGACAAGTACGACAAGGATATTCGGCACGGCTATCATAGCTACTATGACCGGTTCGACTACGACCACATGGACAAGTACGATTATCCGGACAGCTATGGTTACCACGACAAATACGGTTACCACGACAAGTACAGCTACGATGACGAATACGACCATCCGAACAAGCACGGTAAAATCGCGTCGGAACTCAAGGGCCTGAATGCGGCTCATGCCAGCCCTCAGGCATTTGCAAACGCCAGCCCCAACAGCATGGTTGGGCGGATTTCGGTTTATCGGGATTCGCTGTTTGATCTGCGTGACGCCAAACACGATTTCGTCGAAAGCAAAGAGGACTTCCGCGATGCGCTGATGGATCTTGACACCGCGCGGAGTGGTTTGAACGACGCCGAAGATCACCTGAACGATCTGGAATCCTTGTCGCAGGAGGAAATCGACGAACAATTTGACTCGCAAGAGGCCTATGACGCGGCCGTTCAGGATGCTCAGGATGCGGTTTCCAAGGCCGAAGATGAAGTCGACTATGCCAAGGATGCCGTCTATGACGCCAAAGAGGACGTCATCGAGGCCCGTCACGACGTGAAAGAGGCTAAGGAGTATTCTCAGGAAACACTGTCCGGCCTGCCCGGAGGTGAGGACCTGTCCAGAGAGGCCAAAAGAGAACTGAACGGTCTGCTTCTGGACTGAAAAAAACGCCGCCGTGGTGTCGTGGCGGCGTTTGGATTGCGGCGGGCGGCTCTTGTGGCCGCCCGAACTGTTATTGCAGTTCCACCAACAGGTCTTTGGCGTCGATCTGGCCGCCGGGTTGGACGTGTATGGCCTTGATCGTGGCGTCACGCTCGGCGTGGATGCCGGTCTCCATCTTCATTGCCTCGATGGTCAATAGCATGTCGCCCTCCTTGACTTCCTGACCAGCCGAGACCGCGACGGTTGCCACGACACCCGGCATCGGTGCCCCGACATGATTGGGGTTTCCGACTTCGGCCTTGGGCCGCTGGATGGTGGAGGATTTCACCAGACGGTTGGGCACGCGGATCACGCGGGGCTGGCCGTTGAGTTCAAAGAACACCTTGACCTCGCCATTTTCATCCGTCTCGCCAATGGCCTGGCATCGGATTTCCAGCGTCTTGCCTGGATCGATCTCGGCGGTGATTTCTTCGCCCGGCTCCATGCCGTAAAAGAACGTCCGTGTCGGCAGGGTGCGCACTGGTCCGTACTGGCGATGGCGCCCCATGTAGTCAAGGAACACCTTGGGATACATAAGATATCCGTTCAGGTCCTCGTCATCGACTTCTTTACCTTCCAGTTGTTTGGACAGGTCGGCACGGGTTGCGTCCAGATCGATAGGTTCGACGTGTTTGCCCGGACGTTCGGTATTGGGTTTTTCGCCTTTCAGCACCTTGCTGATGATCGCATCGGGGAACCCTCCCGGCGGTTGGCCCAGATTGCCGCGCATCATGTCGATGACCGAGTCGGGGAAGGCCACATCGGAATTCGGGTCTTCGACCTGCGCGCGGGTCAGGCCTTGACTGACCATCATCAACGCCATGTCCCCAACGACTTTCGAGGACGGCGTCACCTTGACGATATCGCCGAACATTTGGTTAACGTCGGCATACATCTGGGCCACTTCGTGCCAGCGTTCTTCCAGACCCAGGCTGCGCGCCTGCGCTTTTAGGTTGGTGAACTGACCGCCCGGCATCTCGTGCAGATAGACTTCGGAGGCAGGGGCCTGCAGGCCCGATTCAAATGCCGCGTACTGGCCGCGCACCGCTTCGAAATAGTCGCTGATCTCGCGGATCGCCTTGATATCCAGCCCGGTGTCGCGATCCGTATGCCGCAGCGCCTCGACCACGGTACCCAGTGTCGCCTGTGACGTGTTGCCCGAAAAGCTGTCCATCGCGCAATCGACCGCATCGACCCCAGCCTCCGAGGCCGCAAGGATGGTGGCGCTGGCGATCCCGGCGGTGTCATGCGTGTGGAAGTGGATCGGTAAGCCAACCTCTTCCTTCAGCGCTTTGATCAATACCCGCGCAGCAGCCGGTTTCAGCAGGCCCGCCATATCCTTGAGCCCCAGAACATGGGCGCCCGCGTCACGCAGCTGCTTGCCCATAGAGACATAGTATTTGAGGTCGTACTTGGCGCGCTCGGGATTCAGGATGTCGCCGGTATAGCAGATCGTGCCCTCGCAGATCTTGTTCTGCTCGACCACTGCATCCATCGCGACGCGCATGTTCTCGACCCAGTTCAGGCTGTCAAAGACGCGGAACACGTCGATGCCGGTGGCCGCCTGGCGCACGAATTCGCGTACCACGTTGTCGGGATAGTTCGTGTAACCCACCCCGTTCGCGCCGCGCAGCAGCATCTGGGTCATCAGGTTGGGCATCGCCTCGCGCAGGTCGCGCAGGCGCTGCCACGGGCATTCCTGGAGGAAGCGGTAAGCCACGTCAAACGTGGCGCCCCCCCAACACTCGACGCTGAACAATTGCGGCAGGTTGGCGGCATAGGTCGGCGCCACGCGGATCATGTCGATCGAACGCATCCGGGTCGCCAGCAGCGATTGGTGCCCGTCGCGCATGGTCGTGTCGGTGATCAACAGCTGGCGCTGCGCCTTCATCCAGTCGGCCACCGCCTGCGGGCCTTTCTGTTCCAGCAGGTTGCGAGTGCCCATCTGGGGTTCCGCCTTTTTTGCGGGTGGTCTGGGCACTTTCAGGTCGGGATGCGGCAGGGGGCGGTCCTTGGTTTCTGGATGCCCGTTCACGGTGATATCCGCGATATAGGTCAGAACCTTGGTGCCCCTGTCGCGACGCTTCTTGAAGTGAAACAGCTCTGGCGTTTCGTCAATGAACTTGGTGGTGTACTCGTTCGACAAGAACGTCGGGTGCTTCAGCAGGTTTTCGACAAATGCGATATTGGTGCTGACGCCACGCACCCGAAACTCGCGCAAGGCGCGGTCCATCCGGGCGATCGCTTTTTCCGGGGTCTGCGCCCAAGCGGTAACCTTGGTCAAGAGCGAGTCGTAATACCGCGTGATCACCCCGCCCGCATAGGCCGTGCCGCCATCCAGACGGATGCCCATGCCCGTAGCCGAACGATAGGCGGTAATGCGGCCATAATCCGGGATGAAGTTGTTTAGCGGGTCCTCGGTCGTCACCCGTGTTTGCAGCGCATGGCCGTTCAGCTGAACCTCGTCCTGATTGGCTTTGCCCGTCGCCTCGGCCAGCGTCTTGCCTTCGGCAATCAGGATCTGCGCTTGCACGATGTCGATGCCGGTCACTTCTTCGGTGACGGTATGCTCGACCTGCACCCGGGGGTTCACTTCAATGAAATAGAACTTGCCGGTTTCCATATCCATCAGGAACTCGACGGTTCCGGCGCATTCATAGTTCACATGGGCGCAAATCCGGCGGCCCAGCTCACAAATCTCGGCGCGCTGTTCTTCGCTCAAGTAAGGGGCGGGCGCGCGTTCTACGACTTTCTGGTTGCGTCGTTGGACCGAGCAGTCACGCTCATAAAGGTGATAGATCTCGCCGTGCTTGTCGCCCAGAATCTGAACCTCGACATGGCGGGCGCGAGTGATCATCTTTTCCAGATAGCCTTCGCCATTGCCAAACGCGGCTTCCGCCTCACGGCGGCCTTCCATCACTTTTTCGGCCAGTTCTTTTTCGGAGTAGATCGGGCGCATGCCGCGTCCGCCACCACCCCAGGAGGCTTTTAGCATCAGCGGGTAGCCGATCTCGGCGGCCTCCTTGCGGATGGCGTCCATGTCATCGCCCAGAACCTCGGTGGCCGGGATCACCGGAACGCCCGCCGCAATGGCGACCTTTCGGGCGCTGGCCTTGTCTCCCAGAGCGCGCATGGTCTCGGCTTTTGGACCGATGAAGGTGATACCGTTGCTGGCGCAGGCATCCACGAAATCTGGGTTCTCCGACAACAAGCCATAGCCGGGATGGATGGCATCTGCGCTGCTTTCCTTGGCGACGCGAATGATTTCGTCAATGCTGAGATAGGCCGCAACCGGTCCCAACCCCTCACCGATACGATAGGCTTCGTCCGCCTTGAAGCGATGCAGGCCCAGCTTGTCCTCTTCGGCAAAAACGGCGACGGTGCGTTTGCCCATCTCGTTGGCCGCGCGCATCACGCGAATTGCAATCTCACCGCGGTTGGCGATCAGAATCTTTTTGAAATCGGTCATTGGCAGGTTCCGGTAGTTGGCGGGTGGCCGTGTTTTAAGCGGACAATACGCGCACGTATATCTGTAATTCGGGGTAGAACCGGCATGTTATCGCTCGCAAGCGCCGCAAATGCGATATATTTACCCTATCATTGCCGCGGCGCGGCATCGGCGAAGTAAACGGGCGCTGGCAAATCCGCCAGGCGAGCTGCGCCAAGCTGACCCATATTCGCTTCCATGTCCTTGCGCAGGATTTCGATGACATGGGCCGGGCCGGCCTGCCCCAGCGCGGCAATCCCATAAAGAAATGCCCGGCCTGCCATGACAAAATCGGCCCCAAGTGCAAGCGCGCGCAGAATATCGAGCCCCCCGCTGATGCCACTGTCGAAGATCAGAGGCAGAGAAGTCACGGCGCGGATCGATGGCAGGGCTTCGATACTTGCGGGCGCGCCGTCAAACTGACGTCCGCCGTGATTCGAAACCCATAGCGCATCGACACCGATTTCTGCCAATAGGGCAGCGTCTGCAGCCCTCATCACACCCTTCACCACGAATGGACCTTCCCAATTGTCCCGCAGCCATTTCACGTATTCCATGTCGGGCGAAGTCCGCAGCAGATAGCCGACATGCGCAGTCGGCGGCAGGTTCTTTTGAGCACCCGATATGTACTTGTCGAGTGTTCTCATCCGAGGCATTCCCACCCGCGCCATCCCCAGAGCCCAGGCAGGCCGGATTGCAATTTGCGACAGGAGGCGGGGTGTCAGCTTGGGTGGCTGGGTCAGCCCGGATCGGGTCTGACGCTCGCGGCGTGACGCCACGGGGACGTCGGCAGTCAGGATCAGTGTCGAAAAGCCGGCAGCGCGTGCGCGGTCCAGCATGTCCTTTCGGATATTGGAATCCTTTGGCGGGTACATCTGGAACCAGGCATGTTCTCCCAGATGTGGGGCCAAGTCTTCGGGGCTTTGGCTGGCGACCGTGGAAAGGGCATAGGGAATTCCGGCTCTTGCGGCTGCGCGTGCAAGGATTCCTTCGGCATCCGGCCAGATCAGCCCGCACATGCCTATCGGAGCAATCCCGAAGGGCAGGGGCAACTCGTGCCCCAGTAGCAAAGTGCGCAGATCGAAATCCATCGGACCATTCAGAATCGACGGCTCAAATCCAATGCAGTCCAGCGCCGCGCGGTTTCGAGATTTTGTGGCCTCGGCCCCGGTGCCGCTGTCCAGGTATTCCCAGACAAAATGTGGCAACCGGCGTCGGGCGCGCCATTTCAGGTCGTCAATGCCGGGATGGGTGCTTTGCAAATCCATGCCGATTGATCCAATTTGCACAGCGATTCGGCAAGCGTTCAGGCTGCTTTCCCGGATTTCTTCAACGCTTCCGAAGAAGTAGAGTTCTTCTTTGGTTGCGCTTCTGCATATTCTGATGCGTTCAGCGATGCTCGCGCGGCCACGCAGACCTGATTGCGGCCCTTATCCTTGGCGCGATACAAGGCCTCATCCGCAGTCTGCATCAGTTCCTGGGGCATGGTGCCATGTGACGGGTAATGGGCGATGCCTGCAGAAATGGTGATCCGGGGCAAGGTCTTTTCCCCATAACGGACGTTGATGGATTCGACCGCTTGTCGCAAGTGTTCGGCCCGGGTAAGCACGTCATCAGGCGCGATGTTTGGCAGGATCAGCATGAACTCCTCGCCGCCAATTCGGCAGGCCACCTCGTCGCCATCGCAGCTATGAGCAAGGGTCGAGCCCACAGCGCGGAGCACCATGTCACCAGCATCATGCCCGTGCGTATCGTTGAATTTCTTGAAATGATCCACATCCACCGCCACAAGCGATAGCGGCGCACCGGTTTTCTGGCTGCGCCCGATGCTCTTGCGCAGGCATTCGGTCATGTGGCGGCGATTGAACAGCCCCGTCAGCGGGTCGCGCACGGACTGGTCGTGCAACTGGTCGCGCATCCGGACATTGGCAATCGCCATGCTGATCTGTTCGGCGCACATTTGCGCCAGCTGTTTGTTTGAATGAAAATTCTGACTGTGTCCCCCCCGTGCGCGCAGATGCAAAAGACCGACGGTTTCGCCGTGGGCAAGTATGGGAAAGCAGAAATAGGGCCGCCCGTCATGCGGTTCGGCATGTTCGCAGACGAAATCGATTTCCGAGGCACCGAACTCATATGTTCGCCCCCGGCGAAGGCCCCAACAACCTTCGGGATGGATATGAGATTTGTGCGTGCCACCATTCCAGCTGGCGCAGCCGTCCAGCACATCGCGCGAGTTGGAATAGACATACACATTGCCTTCGGCATCGGGCAGGATGTGGGTCATGAACCGTGCCACCATGTCGAACAGCTCCTCCAGCGAGCGGCTCGACTGCAGCCATTCGTTCAGTTCGCCCAACAGCCGGACTTCGCGCACCAGACGCAGCTGGTCGGCCATCAGCTCACGCTCCTTGTTGGTTCGTGCTTTCAAGGTCTGCATTTTTATCCGGTTGGTGTGAAAAATCATGGCGGACACCCCCGCCAACGCAAGCAATGCGATTCCGCAGACAATCACCAACGACAGGCGGATGCGAGACATCAGGATATTCCGGATATTGGTAATGTCCGTAAAGAACTCGACCGCCCCCAGAAACTGCCCTTCTTTCATGACAGGCGTGTAAATCTCTGCCACATGGCGAAACGGGTCGGTTGCCTGTCCTCCCTGAGGCATAAAATTGTCGATTTCCGCCACCGGTTTTTCTGCTCGATCGTAATAACTGGCTCCGGTTGCGACGACGTCCTGGAAGTAAGGTTTGGATGTCACAGTGCCGATGTCCGAGGAACGCGTCGACCAGAACACGCGCCCGTCCGCGTCGAACAATTTGAACCGGTACACATCCGAGGCCTGGGGCATCAGACTCAGAAATTCACGGTCGTGCGAATCAAGAGTGCCGTTTCGAAACGTCTTTTCGGCATCCTCCAGATGCAGTACAACCCGCCGGTTCCACAGGTTTGCCTGGTGCATCACATCCGCTTCAAGCATCTTGTCGACGATCACATTGGGAAGCTGCATCGTCCCCCATACAGCCAACCCTGTGGCCGCAACCAGTCCTGCGACGACCATGGCCCACCTGAGTTGCCATGATCCTGCACGTATTTTCAAAAATCTCATGTCCCGCGCTCCCAATTCGGAACAAGGATCGTTACCGTGGTTTGACAAAAGGTTAACGCGCTCCCGCCGGACCCCTACCGTATTGCTCAAATTTTCTCGATCTCAGGAAGGCGCAGAAAGAATGGAACAAGGAGTGAACAAACCCTTTCCCTTAGCCCTTGAAACGCGTAGTTTGCGACCATGAGCAGTTTTGACGAAATGGACGCTTTCGAGGGCGCATCGCTGTCGGCGCGGGCTATGGCCGTGCGTCCTTCGCCCTATCTGGATGATCTGAACTCGGCGCAACGTGATGCGGTCGAACGTCTGGACGGCCCGGTTCTGATGCTGGCCGGGGCGGGGACGGGCAAGACCAAGGCGCTGACGGCCCGAATCGCACACCTTCTCAACACGGCACGTGCGCGCCCGAACGAGATTCTGTCGGTGACTTTCACCAACAAGGCTGCGCGCGAGATGAAAGAGCGTGTGGGCCGCTTGCTGGGTCAGCCCGCTGAGGGGATGCCATGGCTGGGCACCTTCCACTCGATCTGTGTAAAACTGCTGCGCCGCCACGCGGAACTGGTCGATCTGAAATCGAACTTCACCATTCTGGATACCGACGATCAGCTTCGCCTGCTCAAGCAACTGGTTCAAGCCGCCAATATCGACGACAAACGCTGGCCGGCACGAATGCTGGCGGGGATCATCGATGACTGGAAAAACCGTGCGCTGACGCCCGACAAAGTGCCTGCGGCGGATGCCGGGGCCTATAACAACAAGGGCATTGAACTTTACGCCCAATACCAGACCCGCCTGCGCGAGCTGAATGCGGTGGATTTTGGCGATTTGCTTTTGCACATGGTCACGATTTTCCAGACCCATGCGGATGTTCTGGAACAATACCAGCGCTGGTTCCGCTACATCCTTGTGGATGAGTATCAGGATACCAACGTTGCCCAGTACCTGTGGCTGCGCCTGCTGGCCGGGGGGCACAAGAACATCTGCTGCGTGGGCGATGACGACCAGTCGATCTATGGCTGGCGCGGGGCCGAGGTCGGCAACATCCTGCGGTTCGAAAAGGACTTTTCTGGTGCTTATGTGGTGCGGCTGGAGCAGAACTACCGCTCGACCCCGCATATTCTGGCGGCTGCGTCGAACGTCATTCGCGGCAACGAAAGTCGTTTGGGTAAAGAACTTTGGACCGATGCCAAAGACGGCCACAAGGTCAACCTGATCGGTCATTGGGATGGCGAGGAAGAGGCCCGCTGGATCGGCGAGGAAATCGACGCCATGCAGGGCGGGACGCGCGGGATGCGTTCTTTTGGCCTCGGTGAAATTGGCATTCTTGTTCGGACTACCAATCAAATTGAAGCTTTTGCCGATCGCTTTATGTCGTTTGGTCTACCTTATCAAATTATCGGCCCAAGGGATGACGACAAATTGGAGCGGCGCGATGCACACGCTTATTTGAAAGTTGTGGCGAGTCGGTACAATGATCTCGCTTTGGAGCGAATCTTGAATACCCCGAAACGAGGCCTTGGGGACAAAGCTAGGCAAACAATCCAACAATGCGCCCGCTCCAACGGGCTTAGTCTATTCGACGGAGCGCGGCTTGCCGTAGAGACAAAGCTGGTCAAAGGAAAAGGCGCGGCAGAGCTTTCAAAGCTAATATCTGACTTGGATCGTTGGGCGAGCGTTGCCAGTCGCGGAGAGGTTCCACTTCGGGAACTTGCGGAGATGGTTCTTGATGAGTCTGGCTACACGGAAATGTGGCAAAATACCAAGACACCGGATGCAGCCGGTCGGCTGGAAAACTTGAAATCGCTTATGGAACGATTGGAAAAGTATGAAACACTGGTTGAGTATCTGGAGTACCTAGAACTCCGGGACGCCAACGACGCGGCAGACTCTTCCCAAAAAGTAACGATCATGACCCTGCACGCGGCCAAGGGGCTGGAGTTTCCCGTCGTTTTCCTGCCGGGCTGGGAAGACGGGCTGTTCCCCTCGCAACGGTCGATGGACGAAACCGGCCTCAAGGGGCTCGAGGAAGAGCGGCGTCTGGCCTATGTCGGCATCACCCGTGCCGAAGAGGTTTGTACGATTTCCTTCGCCGCCAACCGGCGGGTGTTCGGGCAATGGCAGAACTCGATGCCCTCACGCTTCATCGACGAGTTGCCCGAGGACCATGTCGAGGTGCTGACACCTCCGGGTCTTTATGGTGGCGTACAGCGGGCGGCGGGTATCGAAAGCCGCGCGGCCGAAGCCAACGTCTATAACTCGCCGGGCTGGAGACGGTTGCAGGCGCGGCAGGGCCAATATGGCATGTCGCAACCCCGCGAAAGCCGCAACACGGTGATCGACGCCACCGCATTGGCCAGTTTCACGCTGGGCGAGCGGGTGTTTCACCAGAAATTCGGCTATGGCGCGGTGATCGGGATCGAAGGTGACAAGGTCGAGGTCGATTTCGACAAGGCGGGCATCAAGAAAGTGGTCGCGCGGTTCCTGTCGGCCAAGGACGATGTGCCGTTCTAGACGCCTTCGACCAGCACCATGTTCGTGGAGGCCGTGGCTTTCCTGATTTTCGCGAGTTCAATGTAGTCTGGATCGTTCTTCCAGGCCGTTGCCGTCTCAAGGTCCGGAAACTCCATCAGGACGATTCCGCCTTCGGGCCAATTGCCCTCGATACAATCCACGGGCTTGGATGACACCGTCAGCAAACGGCCTTTGTAGCGATCGAAAATCGGCATGAAGCCTTTCAGGTAGTCCTGATACCCGTTGTGGTCGTGAATCTTCAGTTGGGCAATGAAATAGGCAGCCATGGCGTCCTCGCTCTTGAAGCCGGGGCGTGAATGTTACTCCGGCACAACCAAAAAAGAAACGGCGGTTCCCAGGGAGGAGGAGGGGAACCGCCGTTCTTTGCAACATCGAGGCAGGGAGGAGGAGAGCCCCGATGCAGTCGGACCCGGGTATTGACCCGGTATGAGGTCGCGGCAATGCCAGGGAGGAGGAGAGGCATCGCCGCGCGCTTTCAACACCGGAATCAGGGAGGAGGACCCGGTGTATCAGCTCCCGGCGTTCAGGGCCGGTATTCTTTGCGGCGGCACCAGGGAGGAGGAGGATACCGCCGCTGAAGTTCAGACCCGCAGGGAGGAGGACGCGGGGCTGAATTCCAATTTCTATTGCGTCCGTTACGCGAAGTGTTCGTTGACCGCCTGAAGCGCAACCTGACGGATCATCGATCGGTTCAGCCCGAGATCATCCAGTTCACGTGCCGACAGGGCCGACAGTTCGTTCACGGTCTTGCGGTACATCAGATGTCGGCCCACACGGGATTTTGCAGCCTCTAGAAGCGCTGAGAATCCAAATCCTTGCGCACCTTTGTGGGTGATATGTTCGCTCGTTGATGCCATCGTATTTAACCTGATCTTGTTCGTTCTGCCGTATCTCTGCGGCGTTGCTTGAGACTGAAAATAAGCAAATGCTGCAGGTGCACAATGGCTTCCGTGGTCAAAGCGGGTATGCGACAATTGCATAGATTGCCCCCTTGCGCGGCTGGCGGGCCGGCGGGATCAAAATTCACTGGCACTTTTTCAACTCTCGCCGCCATAAAAGTACCTGATTTGCTGCGACTACCCAGGGCGCGCCTCCAAGTTGACGCCAGATACTCCGAGAAGGTTACTTTAAACCGCCTGTGTTGCTTCCGTTGTTCAATGCGGACAGCGAAACCGAAGCGCCGTGTCTGATCCAGGTACGGGATTTCATGGGAAGCGCTCAAATTCGGGCCAGTCGGCATGGAATGCTCACTAATCGCTCATGGGAATACCGGGTGATTCGCGCTCTTTGAGTGGGGTAAAAGGTGAACACTATGACGTAATCAAAAAAGTTCCTCGCTGTTCTGAATTTTCTTGGGAATTCATGGGATAAAATTATCGGTACGCTGTCCGTACTATATTTAGTGTACACTTGTTTCTATGCTACATCATGGGGCAATAATGACTCAAAATTCTTCACTCTGCCTTGCATAATATACTGCGAAGCTGGCAAGCCGAATGGAAGTTACTCCCAAATTCCTATTGATTTCCATGAATTCCCATGGCATCCCTAGTTCATCCGATGAGGACGAGGCAGCAGGGGCGCTAAACGACCCCGACATAAATCCAAAGGTTTCATACAGGCATCTCGCTTTCATCGAACCAAGAGATCCGGCGCGCGAGCGAGCAGACATCCCCCCAGGTGGCGCGCGCAGCTGGACTTCCCGCAAGGCGGGCAAATGCGGCGGGTTGATCAGTGGCAGCAGATCAACTCGCCGTTTTTAACTTCTGGGGGTCGGAATTTTGTTGGGGGCGCAAGCGAAAGGGACAGTCGGCTTGGCGCGCAGGTTCAGAGGCGAAAGCCACCACAAGGTGGACAACAAGGGCAGGGTCTCGATCCCGGCCTCGTTTCGCCGTGTGCTTGAAGCGGGCGATCCCAACTGGCAATCCGGCGGCAATCCTGAACTGGTGATCGTCTATGGTGATCACCGCCGTAAGTTTCTTGAATGCTACACCATGGAAGCGATTGACGAGGTTGATGCCAAGATAGATGCACTTCCGCGCGGTTCGATGGAGCGCAGGATGCTTCAGCGCCTGTTCCACGGTCTGTCGTTCCCGACCAATGTGGACGAAACGGGGCGTCTGGTGCTTCCGGCCAAACTGCGTGACAAGATCAAGCTCGAAGGCGACGCTTTTTTTATCGCCGCCGGTGACACGTTCCAGATATGGAAGCCCGAAACTTACACCCAAGAAGAACTCGCTTTGACCGAGGAGTGGCTGGACGAGTTGCCAGACGATTTCGATCCGATGCAGTTCCTTGATGGCCCAAGGGATGGGTGACGGCATGGCCGCCGCTGCCCTATCCTCCTCGAATGATCCGCACATCCCCGTTCTGCTGCGCCCCTTGCTGGCTGCGGTTGCACCGGTGTCGGGCGTTTGGTTGGATGGCACCTTCGGCGCGGGTGGCTATACCCGCGGTCTGCTGGAGGCCGGGGCAGACAAGGTCATCGCAGTCGATCGTGATCCGCTGGCCTTTGAGATGGCGGCAAGCTGGGCTGGCACCTATGGCGATCGGCTGGTCATGCAGCCAGGTGTGTTTTCGCGCATGGATGACTATGCCGGGGGCCTCGACGGCATCGTCCTGGATCTTGGCGTCTCCTCGATGCAGCTCGACCAGGCCGAGCGCGGGTTCTCCTTTATGAAGGATGGCCCCCTGGACATGCGGATGAGTCAGGATGGGGAAAGCGCAGCCGATCTGGTGAACACCGCGCCTGAAGCGGCTCTGGCCGATATTCTGTTCCACTATGGTGAGGAACGCGCCAGTCGACGCATCGCCAAGGCCATCGTCCGGGCTCGCACCGAAGCGCCAATCACAACGACCTTGCGTCTTGCCGAAATCGTCGAATCCTGTTTGCCGCGCGCCAAGCCGGGGCAGTCCCATCCGGCGACACGCTCGTTCCAGGCTCTTCGGATTGCGGTCAACGCGGAATACGAAGAGCTGTTTCAGGGGCTCATGGCTGCGGAACGAGCGCTGAAACCGGGCGGACAACTGGCGGTCGTCACGTTTCATTCGATTGAAGACCGGATGGTTAAACGCTTTTTACAGTCGCGGGCGGGTAAGACCGGACGCGCCAATCGGTACGCCCCCGAGCAACAGGAAGATCAGCCGCAATTCATTCTGAAAACGCGCAAGGCCGTCGGCCCCGACGATCAGGAGTTGGCCGAGAATCCGCGCTCGCGGTCAGCCAAGTTGCGCGTCGCGGTACGTACCGACGCCCCGGCGGGGGAAATTGATGCCCGCGCCATCGGAATGCCTCAGCTTAGTGGGGGAGCGAGATGAAAAGTTTGATGTATGTGTTGACCGCTCTGGCCGTGTTCGGGCTGGCATTGTGGGCGTATCAGGAAAACTATCGCACCCAGCAGGTGCTCAAGGAAACTCAAGGACTGCAGCGTCAGATCGGCGCGGCACAGGCCCGGCTTGCGATTTTACGTGCTGAATGGGCTTATCTCAATCGGCCCGATCGGCTGCGTGAACTGGCGGACCTGAATTTCGAACGTCTGGGCTTGCTGCCTCTTCGGGCCGAGCAATTCGGAAGCGCCGATCAGATCGCCTATGGCGAAGACCCTGACCTGCCCATCGTCGATCCGATCGAGTTGCAGGCGGTTACCGAGTTCGAATCGCTGGGTGAGGTGGAAATCCCATGACCCGCACACCGCTCCGCCCTCTGGCCCGCATCCTCGACGCCCGCTCCCGTGGTGAAAATCCGGACCTTATCGAGCGCGAAAACATCCGCAAGCGCCACGAAGAGATGAAGGACCGCGCTCGTACTCGCGCGGAGGGGCGCTTGCTGGTATTGGGCGTGTTCTTTTTTTGCGCATTTGCCGTGGTTGGCGCCCGGATGGGGATGCTCGCGACGTCCGAGGCGCAAGAGCCGCTGGCTACCGCGCCCGGAGCAAATATCGCCATGCAACGGGCGGAAATCGTGGATCGTGAAGGGCGCATACTCGCCACCAATCTGGAAACCTATTCCGTCTATGCCCAGCCGCCGAACATGATCGATCCCGTCGCGTCGGCCGAAGGGCTTGTGCGGATTTTCCCGGATCTGGACAAGGATCGTCTCGTCAAGGATTTCACCGGCAAGCGCAAGTTCCTGTGGATAAAAAAGCGCATCTCGCCTGAACAGAAGCAGGCGGTGCACGATATCGGCGATCCCGGCATCCTGTTCGGTCCCCGCGAAATGCGCCTTTATCCCAATGGCCAGCTTGCTGCGCATATCCTTGGCGGTTCCGGTTTTGGCCGTGAAGGGGTGAGTGCTGCCGAAGTTATCGGCGTTGCGGGCGTCGAAAAGCAGTTTGACGGCTATCTGCGCGACCCCGCCAACGGCAACAAGCCACTGCAACTTTCGCTGGACCTGACAATCCAGTCGGCGGTCGAACGGGTACTGCTCGGCGGCATGAAGATCATGAACGCCAAGGGGGCCTCGGCCGTCTTGATGAATGTACACACTGGCGAAGTGATCTCGGCGGCATCATTGCCCGCATTCGATCCCAATGATCGCCCGCGACCGCCGACCAGTGGATTTGATCCCTCGGACAGCCCGCTGTTCAACCGCTATGTGCAGGGCGTTTATGAGTTGGGATCTGTCTTCAAGATCTTCACGGCAGCGCAGGCCATAGACCTTGGGCTGGTGAACTCGGAGACCATTATCGACACGTCCGGCCCGATGCGCATCGGGCGGTTCCCGATCGGCGAGTTCAACAACAAGAACTATGGCAAGATCAGTGTGGCGGATGTAATCGTCCACAGCTCGAACCGGGGGACCGGGCGGCTGGCGCTGCAGATCGGGGCCGAGCGGCAGCAGTCGTTTCTGGAATCCCTCGGCATGTTCGATCCGACCCCCTTCGAGATTGTCGAAGCTTCGGGCGGCGCGCCGCTCAAGCCCAAGAAATGGGGCGAGTTGAGCACTGTCACCGTGTCTTACGGGCATGGCTTGTCGACCAGCCCGATGCATCTGGCGGCCGGCTATGCCGCGCTTGCCAATGGTGGCCACTATGTCAGCCCCACAATCCTGAAGCAGCGCGGGCCACAACACGGACCCCGCGTGATGTCCGAAAGCGCGGCAAAACAGGCGCGGGCGATGCTGCGCAAGGTGGTCACCAGCGGCACAGCCAGCTTTGGCGAAGTGCCGGGCTATGACGTGGCTGGCAAGACCGGTACCGCCGACAAGCCGAAACCGCGAGGCGGCTATTACGAAGACAAGGTGATTGCCACCTTTGCCACCCTGTTCCCTGCTTATGATCCGAAATATGTCCTGATTGTCACTTTGGATGAACCTTCAATCGTGGCATACGGCGAAAAGCGCCGGACGGCGGGCTGGACGGCGGTTCCGGTGACGGCGGAACTGATCGGGCGGGTGGCCCCGTTGCTGGGGTTGCGACCGCGGCTTGAGCCTGAAGCGGGCGCTGCTATAACGCTGACCTCAAACTAGACAGCACGAGGCAGATTGGTCATGGGCGCAAGGTCAAAAACTCTCGGTGAATTGGCCCTGACCGCACGAGGTGGACGCAATCCAGCGGTCACAGGCCTGGCCGTGGACAGCCGAGAGGTCAGGGATGGATTCCTCTTTGCCGCGTTGCCGGGCACCCGCGTGCATGGTGGCGAGTTCATCCAATATGCCCTGCGCATGGGGGCCGTCGCTGTTTTGACGGATGCAAAGGGGGCCGAAATCGCCAGGGACGAATTGGCAGCTTCTGATGCGGCACTGGTCGTGGCCGAGGACCCGCGTCAGGCGCTGGCCTATACCGCGGCGCTCTGGTTCGGTGCCCAGCCAGAGACCATGGTGGCGGTGACCGGCACCAACGGAAAGACATCCGTCGCCACTTTCATACGCCAAATCTGGATCGAACTGGGCCACAGCGCTGTCAATCTGGGTACAACCGGCGTCGAGGGCGCATGGACCGCGCCGCTGGCCCACACCACGCCCGAGCCAATCACTTTGCACCGGACGCTGGCCGAGGCTGCGGCCAACGGCATAACCCACGCGGCGATGGAGGCTTCCTCGCATGGTCTGGAACAGCGTCGCCTGGACGGCGTCCGGCTCAAGGCGGCGGGGTTTACCAATTTTACCCAGGACCATCTGGATTATCACGACACGTTCGAAGCCTATTTCGCCGCCAAGGCGGGTTTGTTCCGCCGCGTGTTGCCGCCCGACGGAACGGCAGTGATCAATCTGGACGACCCCAAGGGCGCGGAAATGCGCGCCGTGGCCGCCGCGCGCGGACAGGAGATTCTGACCGTCGGACGCACGGGCGGTGATCTGAGTCTGCTGAACCAACGCTTTGACGCCACCGGGCAGGATTTGCGGTTTTCCTGGCGCGGCAAGACGTTCCAGTCCCGGCTGAACCTGATCGGTGGGTTTCAGGCGGAAAACGTGCTACTGGCCTGCGGGCTGGTCATTGCGGGCGGTGATGACCCTGAGCGAGTATTCGAAACCCTGCCGCATCTGACGACCGTGCGCGGGCGGATGCAGTTGGCCGCCACCCGTGACAGCGGGGCGGCGGTCTTTGTCGATTATGCTCACACACCCGACGCGGTGGCGACCGCGCTCAAGGCCATGCGCCCGCACGTGATGGGCCGGCTGATCGCTATCGTAGGTGCCGGTGGCGACCGCGACGCTACCAAGCGCCCGTTGATGGGCCGGGCAGCGGCGGAAAATGCCGACATCGTATTCGTCACTGACGACAACCCGCGAAGCGAAGATCCCGCAACCATCCGGGCCGCCGTGATGGGCGGAGCGCCGGAGGCCACCGAGGTGGGCGACAGGGCCGAGGCGATCCTGCGCGGTGTCGACGCCCTGCAACCGGGTGATGCGCTGCTGATTGCGGGAAAAGGCCATGAAAGCGGGCAGATCGTGGGGGATCAGGTTTTACCGTTTGACGACGCCGAACAGGCCAGTATCGCCGTGGCCGCGCTGGATGGGAGGGTGGCATGACGCTCTGGACCGCAGACGAAGCCGCTCGCGCTACCGGAGGGCGCGTAACTGCTGACTGGCAGGCAAATGGCGTTTCAATTGATACCCGCACTCTGCAGAAGGGCGATCTTTTCGTGGCTCTCAAGGCCGCGCGCGACGGGCATGACTTTGTAGCGCAGGCGTTGGAAAAAGGCGCAGGCGCCGCGCTGGTTTCGCGCGTTCCCGAAGGCGTGTCTGCCGATGCGCCGCTCTTGATTGTAGAGGATGTGCAAGCCGGTCTTGAAGCACTCGGTCGGGTCGCGCGTGCCCGGACAGTCGCCAAGGTCGTGGCGGTTACTGGTAGTGTCGGCAAGACCTCGACCAAGGAAATGCTGGCAGCGATGCTGGCGGGTCAGGGTAAAACCCATGCCAGTGTCGCCAGCTACAACAACCACTGGGGCGTGCCACTGACGTTGGCGCGGATGCCGCGCGACACCGAATTCG
The DNA here is from genome assembly GCF_059612585.1 of Ruegeria sp. YKSF57. Taxonomy (NCBI): domain Bacteria; kingdom Pseudomonadati; phylum Pseudomonadota; class Alphaproteobacteria; order Rhodobacterales; family Roseobacteraceae; genus Ruegeria; species Ruegeria sp. YKSF57. The sequence continues at coordinate 87,206 of NZ_JBXWQW010000011.1, forward strand.
CGGTCATCGAGATCGGCATGAACCACCCCGGAGAGATTGCCCCGCTTGCCCGTCAGGCCCGCCCGCACGTCGCGTTGGTCACCACCGTGGCGGCCGTGCATCTTGAGGCGTTCGACTCGGTCGCAGACATTGCTCGCGAAAAGGCCGCCATCTTCGACGGGCTGGAGTCGGACGGCACAGCCATCGTCAATGCCGACATAGATCACGCGGGCATCCTGCGCAGTTTTGCCGAACGGCAGGGTGCCCGGATCGTCGAATTCGGGAAAAAAGCGTCTGATTACAGACTTTTGAATGTAATCAGTCGGGGTGACGAAACCCGCGCTCGCGCAGAGTTTGATGGATCGGGGTTCGAATTCGAAGTCCTTTCCGCCGGAACCCATTTCGCGATGAACGGCCTTGGTGCTCTGGCCGCCTGCGTTGCGCTGGGCGTAGATCTGGACCGGGCCGTTGACGGTCTGCGCCGTTGGACCCCCTATGAAGGGCGCGGTGTACGCGAAAGGATCTCGCTGCCTGGCGGCGGTGAGATCGAGTTGCTTGATGACAGCTACAACGCCAATCCGACATCGATGGCCGCGGCGCTGGACGTTCTGGCCGCGGCCTCGACCATGCGCCGCGTGGCGTTTCTGGGCGACATGAAGGAGCTTGGGTCGCAAGAGGCGGAGATGCACGCGGCAATGGCCGGGATCGACGCCATGGCTCGTGTCGATATGGTTCACTGTATCGGCCCGCTGATGCGGGCGCTGCATGCGGCATTACCTGACAGCAAGCGCGGTTTGTGGACCGAGACAAGTGCAGAAATGGCCGACCGCCTTGCACAGCTTGTTCAGGCTGGCGACGCCGTGCTGGCCAAGGGGTCGCTCAGTATGGGGCTCGCGAGGATCGTTGACGGCGTACGAAAAATGGGGCAAGGCCCCGCGGTCGAGGGATGACGCGCGCGTAAGGAAGGTTTCGAGATGCTCTATTGGTTGACGGCCCTGTCGGACGGAGGCGATTTCTGGAACCTCTTCCGTTATATCACCTTCCGCGCGGGTGGGGCTTTCATGACGGCGCTCATCTTTGGCTTCCTGTTCGGCAAACCGCTGATCAACGTGCTGCGCCGCAAGCAAGGCAAGGGCCAGCCTATCCGCAACGACGGCCCCGAGGCGCATTTCTCCAAGGCCGGAACGCCTACGATGGGTGGGTTGCTGATCGTGGGCGCGCTGGTGACCTCGACGCTTTTGTGGGCGCGGTTGAGCAATCCTTTCGTGTGGCTGGTCCTGTTCGTGACGCTGGCCTATGCGGCAATCGGTTTTGCCGACGACTACGCCAAGGTGTCCAAGCAGAACACCAAGGGCGTGCCGAGCAAGCTGCGGCTGGCGCTGGGCATCATCATCGCGGTGATCGCGGCGCTCTGGGCCACGTTCAACCACCCGGCGGAGCTTCAGAACCAGCTGGCGCTGCCGGTGTTCAAGGACACGCTGATCAATCTGGGCCTTTTTTATATACCGTTTTCCATCTGCGTCATCGTCGGTGCCGCCAACGCGGTGAACCTGACCGATGGTCTGGACGGGCTGGCGATCATGCCTGCGATGATCGCCGCCTCGACGCTGGGAATCATCGCCTATGCGGTGGGGCGGGTCGACTTTACCGAGTATCTGGACGTGCATTACGTGCCGGGAACCGGCGAGATCCTGATCTTTACCGCTGCCCTTTTCGGGGCGGGTCTGGGCTTTCTGTGGTACAACGCGCCGCCTGCTGCGGTGTTCATGGGGGATACCGGCTCGCTTGCGCTGGGCGGGGCGCTGGGGGCGATTGCGGTGGCCACCAAGCACGAGCTGGTGCTGGCGATTGTTGGCGGGCTTTTCGTGGTCGAGGCGCTGAGCGTGATCATCCAGGTGCTCTATTTCAAACGCACCGGCAGGCGGGTGTTCCTGATGGCGCCGATCCATCACCATTACGAGAAAAAGGGCTGGGCCGAGCCGCAGATCGTCATCCGGTTCTGGATCATCTCGCTGATCCTGGCGATGATCGGACTGGCGACGCTGAAGGTTCGGTAGCGTCGAACTGTCCGAATTGTACAGGGTTTGAAGGACGTGTTGACCGAATTGTACCAGTCGGCCCTGTCAACCTTTTGGCAGGATTTCCACTTTCCGCCCCATCCCGGCGCGCGGCGTTTACCCGCGATCAATGAAGGTTGACGCTTTTTCAATCGCCGGGAGTTTGTATGCTGAGGCGAGTTGGTTGGTAACGTCCGGCCCATTCCTCCCGGATCAAAATGCTCCTCTCGCAAAAGCCCTGAGCTCGGACCTCCCACCCGCTTTTCAAATCGGTGACGATCCGTTAGCGAGGAAGCCGGAACATGTGAGGGCAGGTGGATGATCCCCGTCAGAGGATTTGACAATCAGAAAGTTGCGGTGCTGGGGCTGGGCCGGTCGGGGCTGGCGGCGGCGCGGGCGCTCAGGGCGGGCGGGGCGGAGCCTGTGTGCTGGGACGACAACCCGGCCGCGCGCGAGGCGGTGGAGGCCGAGGGCTTTGTCTGCGCCGATCTGCGCCGTCAGGGCGCGTTTGACGATGTGGCGGCGCTGATCGTCAGTCCGGGCATTCCGCATCTTTACCCAGAGCCCAATCCGGTGGTGCGCGCGGCGCTGGACGCGGGCGTGCCGGTGGACAATGACATCGGTCTGTTCTTCCGCTCGTTCGCGGGGCCGGACTGGAACAATTTCGACCGGCCGCCGCAGGTTGTGGCGGTGACCGGATCGAACGGGAAATCGACCACGGCGGCGCTGATCCATCACATCCTGACCGAGGCCGGGCGGCCCTCGCAACTGGCGGGCAATATCGGGCGCGGAGTGCTGGATATCGAGCCGGGTCAGGATGGCGGCGTGGTGGTGCTGGAACTTTCGAGCTATCAGACCGAGCTGGCCCGCGCGCTGACGCCGGATGTGGCGGTGTTCACCAACCTCAGCCCCGATCATCTGGATCGCCACGGCGGCATGGGCGGATATTTCGCCGCCAAGCGGAGGCTGTTTGCCGAAGGCGGGCCGGACCGGGCGGTGATCGGCGTGGACGAGACCGAAGGCGCGTTCCTGGCGGGGCAGATGTCTGAAGGGCCGGGCGATGACCGGGTGATCCGCATTTCGGTCGCGCGCAAGCTGACCGGGCCGGGCTGGCAGGTTTTTGCCCGCAAGGGGTTTCTGGCGGAATATCGCAAGGGACGGCAGGCGGCCTCGATCGATCTGCGCGGTATCCGGGGGCTGCCGGGCGCGCATAACCACCAGAATGCCTGTGCCGCTTACGCGGCCTGCCGCACGCTGGGACTGGCGCCGAGGGTGATCGAGGCGGCGCTGCACAGCTTTCCCGGTCTGCCGCATCGCAGCCAGATCATCGCCGAGGCGCGTGGCGTGACCTATGTGAACGATTCCAAGGCCACCAATTTGGACAGCGCGGTCAAGGCGCTGGGCGCGTTCCGCAAGATCCGCTGGATCTGCGGCGGGCTGGAGAAAGACGGGGGGCTGTCGCCGTTGAACGCGGCGTCGGGCGAGGTGATCAAGGCCTATGTCATCGGGCGCGAAGCGGCGGGGTTCGCCATGCAGCTGGAGGTCGAGGCCGAGGTCTGCACCACCATGGCGGCGGCGGTCGAGCGGGCGATGGCCGAGGCGCAGGAGGGCGAGACGGTTCTGCTGGCCCCGGCGGCGGCGAGTTTCGACCAATATGACAACTTCGAGCGGCGCGGCGAGGATTTCACAGCCGAGGTGCGAGGCCGGTTGGCCGGGTAGGGGGCGCTGCCCCCGGCGCGCGGGGGCGCGCGGCTCTACCGGAGTATTTGGGAAATGATGAAGGCCTCAGCGGGTGGTCGCGGCGATGGCGGTGCCGGCGGCGTGGCCCGAGGACCAGGCCCATTGGAAATTGTAGCCGCCCAGCCAGCCGGTCACATCCACTGCTTCGCCGATGGCGTAGAGGCCGGGCAGGGATTTGGCCTGCATCGTTTTCGAGGACAGCGCACCGGTGTCGATGCCGCCCAGGGTGACCTCGGCGGTGCGGTAACCTTCGGTGCCCGAGGGCGTCAGTTGCCAGTCGCTGAGGGCCGCACAGAGGGCGGCGAGCCTGGCGTCGGACTGGTCGGCGAGATTGCCATCGAGCGGCAGGATCGGTTTGAGGTGTTCGACCAGCCGCGCCGGCAGGTGGCGCGACAGTTCGGTCGTCAGCGCCTTGCGGCCTGAGTGCTGGCGCTGGCTGCGCAACTTTTCGCAGAGGTCGGTATCGGGGATCAGGTTGACCGAGACCGCCTCGCCCTCGCGCCAATAGCTGGACAGCTGGAGGACGGCGGGGCCGCTGAGGCCGCGATGGGTGAAGAGGAGGGCTTCGTCGAAACTGGCGCGCGCATTGGAGAGCCGGACGGGCAGCGAGACCCCCGCGAGGTCGCTGAACCGGCCTTCGGGAAAGGTGAAGGGGACCAGCGCGGCGCGGGTATCGGTGACCGGCAGGCCGAATTGCCGGGCGATGTCGTAGGCAAGGCCCGTGGCGCCCATTTTGGGGATCGACTTGCCGCCGGTGGCGAGCACCAGGTTGGCGCAGGTTGCCTCGACCCGGTTGCCGGCGCGGTCCAGCCCCAGCGCAAAGGCACCGTCGCGGTGATGCAGGTCCGCCAGGGTGGTGGACAGCCACAGCTCGGCCCCGGCCTTTTCCGCCTCGGTCACAAGCATCGAGACGATCTGTTTCGAGGAGCCGTCGCAGAAAAGCTGCCCCAGCGTCTTTTCGTGCCAGGCTATGCCGTGGCGGTTCACCAGATCGATGAAATCCCATTGCGTATAGCGGGCCAGTGCGGATTTGCAGAAATGCGGGTTCTGCGACAGGAAATTTTCGGGGCCCGCGTACAGGTTGGTGAAATTGCAGCGACCGCCGCCCGAGATGCGGATTTTCTCGCCCGGAGCGCGCGCGTGATCGATCACCAGCGTGCGCCCGCCGCACCGGGCGGCGCACATCAGGCCGGCGGCCCCGGCGCCCAGGATGATCGTGTCGAACCTCATGCCCCGGCCTTGGCGCGGATTGACGCCAATGACAAGAGGAAGAGGCTGGCCTGAAAAGGATTTTGCCTGTAGAATCGCGTTCAGATCCCGAAAACGGGACGTGTACGAGGCAGATAGTGGCGGTAATCTCATGACTGAGATGGTGTATGGTGCCGTGCCCGAGAGGCGCGGCGAACCGATCCTTCCCAAATGGTGGCGGACGATCGACAAGTGGACGATGTCCTGTGTGCTGATCCTGTTCGTGATCGGCCTGTTGCTGGGGCTGGCCTCGTCCCCGCCGCTGGCATCGCGAAATGGCTTCGATCCGTTCCACTATGTCGAGCGGCAGGCGTTTTTCGGCGGGCTGGCCGCCGTGGCGATGCTTTTGACCTCGATGATGTCGCCGGTGCTGGTGCGGCGGCTGGCAGTGATCGGCTTTGTCCTGTCTTTCGTGGCGCTGGCGCTGCTGCCGTTTCTGGGCACCGATTTCGGCAAGGGCGCGGTGCGCTGGTACAGTCTGGGATTTGCCTCGGTGCAGCCTTCGGAGTTTCTCAAGCCCGGCTTCATCGTCGTGGCCGCCTGGCTGTTTGCCGCTGCGCAGGAGATCAATGGCCCGCCGGGGCGTCTGTGGTCGTTTGCGCTGTGCATGGCGATTGTCATGATGCTGGTGTTGCAGCCCGATTTCGGGCAGGCCTGTCTGGTGTTGTTCGGCTGGGGCGTGATCTATTTCGTGGCCGGAGCGCCGATGCTGCTGATGCTGGGCATGGCCGGGGTCGTGGTTCTGGGCGGCATGCTGGCCTATTCCAATTCCGAGCATTTCGCCCGTCGCATCGACGGGTTTCTGAACCCTGACGTCGATCCGACCACGCAGCTGGGCTATGCCACCAACGCCATCCGCGAGGGAGGGCTGTTCGGCGTTGGCGTCGGCGAGGGACAGGTGAAATGGTCGCTGCCCGATGCCCATACCGATTTCATCATCGCGGTGGCGGCCGAGGAATACGGGCTGATCCTGGTGCTGATCGTCATCGCGCTTTACAGCCTGATCGTGGTGCGCTCGCTGTTGCGGCTGATGCGCGAGCGGGACATGTTCATCCGTCTGGCGGGAACCGGTCTGGCGTGTATGTTCGGCGTTCAGGCGATGATCAACATGGGTGTCGCGGTGCGGCTGTTGCCGGCCAAGGGCATGACGCTGCCCTTCGTCAGCTATGGCGGTTCGTCCCTGATCGCTGGGGGCATTGCGCTGGGCATGTTGCTGGCCTTTACCCGCACGCGGCCGCAGGGCGAACTGGGTGACATTCTTCGCGGACGGGGATGATGGGCAAGCCGTATCTTCTGATCGCCGCCGGGGGAACCGGCGGTCATATGTTTCCGGCTCAGGCGCTGGCCGAGGCGATGCTGAAACGCGGTTGGCGGGTGCGCCTGTCGACGGATGCGCGCGGCGCGCGCTATACCAAGGGCTTTCCGCATTCGACCGAGATTGCCGAGGTCGCCTCGGCCACGTTTGCGCGCGGCGGGCTGGCGGCCAAGGCGCTGGTCGGGCCGACGATCGCGGGGGGCGTCACCAGCATGGCGTTCCAGATGCTGCGCGACCGGCCCGACGTGGTGGTGGGCTTTGGCGGCTATCCGTCGATTCCGGCGCTGGGCGCGGCCACGATGCTGCGCGTGCCGCGCATGATCCATGAACAGAACGGGGTGCTGGGTCGGGTCAACCAGATATTTGCCACCCGCGTCGCTCATGTCGCCTGCGGCGTCTGGCCGACGCAGCTGCCCGAGGGGGCGCATGGCATCCACACCGGCAACCCGGTGCGTGCGGCGGTGCTGGAGCGCGAGGCCGCGGGGTACATCCCGCCCGGCGACTATCCGATGTCGATCCTTGTCATGGGCGGGTCGCAGGGCGCGCGCATCCTCAGCGATACGGTGCCCGGCGCGATTGCGGCGCTGCCCGAGGGCATGCGCCAGTATATCCGCGTGTCGCATCAGGCCCGCGAGGAAGATGGCGAGCGCGTCACCGCCTTTTACGACGCGCATGGCATCAAGGCCGATGTGAAGCCTTTCTTTCAGGATATCCCCCGGCGGATGTCCGAGGCGCAGCTGGTCATCAGCCGGTCGGGCGCGTCCAGCGTGGCGGATATTTCCGTGATCGGGCGGCCCTCGATCCTGATCCCTTTTGCTGCCGCCGCAGGCGATCACCAGACCGCCAATGCCCGCGGGCTGGTTCAGGCCGGGGCCGCGATCATGATCCCCGAAAGTGCCCTTGACGTTTCCGCCCTGTCGGAGCAAATCACGACGATTCTGACCAACCCGCAAGCCGCCCAGAAAATGGCCCGCGCCGCCCGGTCGGTCGGGGCGCCCGACGCGACCGAGCGTCTGGTCGCCCTTGTCGAAGAACTGGCGCGAGAGGAGACCGCATGACCCCCGCAACCAAACTGCCGCAAGACGTAGGCCCCATTCATTTTGTCGGCATTGGCGGCATCGGCATGTCGGGCATCGCCGAGGTGTTGCTGAACCTTGGCTATCAGGTGCAGGGGTCGGACCTGAAGGGGTCAAAGATCACCGACCGGCTGGAGCGCCTTGGGGCACGGATCTTTGTCGGCCAGAGCGCCGAGAACCTGGAAGGGGCCGAAGTTGTCGTGGTCTCGACCGCGATCAAGCGCGGCAATCCCGAACTGGACGGCGCGCGGGCGCAGGGCCTGCCGGTGGTGCGGCGCGCGGACATGCTGGCGGAACTGATGCGGCTGAAATCCAACATCGCGGTTGCCGGGACGCATGGCAAAACCACCACGACCACGATGATGGCCGAGCTGATGGTGGCGGGTGATTTCGACCCGACCGTGATCAATGGCGGCATCATCCACGCCTATGGCAGCAATGCCCGCATGGGGCAGGGCGAGTGGATGGTGGTCGAGGCGGATGAGAGCGACGGCTCGTTCAACCGTCTTCCGGCGACCATCGCCATCGTCACCAATATCGACCCCGAGCATATGGAGCATTGGGGCGATTTCGACACCCTGCGCGACGGATTCTACGAATTCGTCTCGAACATTCCTTTCTATGGTCTTGCCGTTTGCTGCACCGATCATACCGAGGTGCAGGCGCTGGTGGGGCGCATCACCGACCGGCGCGTGCGCACCTATGGGTTCAACGCGCAGGCGGATGTGCGGGCGGTGAACCTGACCTACAAGGGCGGTGTGGCGCATTTCGACATTCATCTGCAGCACGAGGACAAGGTGATCGAGGGTTGCACCCTGCCGATGCCGGGCGATCACAACGTATCGAACGCGCTGTCGGCAGTGGCGGTGGCGCGGCATCTGGGCATGAAGGCGGCGGAAATTCGCGAGGCATTGGCCAGGTTCGGCGGCGTCAACCGTCGCTTTACCAAGGTTGGCGAAGTGAACGGCGTCACCATCATCGACGATTACGGCCATCACCCGGTCGAGATTGCCGCTGTGCTCAAGGCCGCGCGTCAGGCCACGGAAGGCCGGGTGATCGCGGTGCATCAGCCGCACCGCTATACCCGCCTGTCCAACCTGTTCGACGATTTCTGCACCTGTTTCAACGATGCCGATGTCGTCGCCATCGCCGAGGTCTATGCCGCCGGCGAGGACCCGATCGAAGGTGCCAGCCGCGACGATCTGGTGGCGGGCCTGATCCGCCACGGCCACCGCCACGCCCGCGCCATCCTGAACGAGGACGATCTGGAACGCCTGGTGCGCGAACAGGCCCGCCCCGGCGACATGGTTGTCTGTCTGGGGGCCGGGACGATCAGCACCTGGGCCAATGGCCTGCCCGAGAGATTGGAGAGCCAGTAGCCCGGGTTGGCAGCCGCGCGTCGCTTCAAGTGCCTGTGACAGCGAGACTATTTGCCGCCTCGGAAACAATAAAGTTGGATTATTCGCGTTCTGCGCGTATTCTGTAGCCGCCGGACAACGATCCGGCCTAGTCGTAAAGACGTAAGGGGTACAATATGGCGCAGGAGCTCAAGCGCCGTATAGGGTTGGGTCTGTTGACCGCCTATGGCGTTGGCGTGATGGTCGGCGCGGGTATCTATGTGCTTGTCGGTGCCATTGCAGCGGATGCCGGGATCTGGGCTCCGCTTGCCTTCGTTCTGGCCGGTCTCATCGCTGCGCCCACTGCATTGAGCTATTCCGAGTTTTCCACCCGCCTGCCGGAGGCGGCGGGCGAGGCGGCCTATGTGGGCACTGGCCTGAGCAGTCAGGCGCTGGCGCTTTTGGTGGGTCTGGCGGTGGTGGCCGCCGGGACGGTGTCTGCCGGGGCGGTGCTGCGCGGCGGGGTGGGATACCTGACCCATGCCATCGATGTGAACGCGACGGTGGCGATACTGGTGCTGGGCCTCGCCCTGACTGCCGTTTCCGTGTTCGGCGTGCTGGAAAGCCTTGCGCTCGCCGCGATCTTTACCGTGATCGAGCTGACCGGTCTGGGGCTGGTCAGCTGGGCGGGGCTGAGCGGCGAGGCGTCTGCGGACTGGACAATGGCCGCGCCTCCGGTCTGGACCGGGATCGGGCTGGGCGGTGTGCTGGCCTTTTTCGCCTTCATCGGGTTCGAGGACATCGTCAACATGGCCGAAGAGGTGGACCGACCGGAACGGACCATGCCGCGCGCGATCCTGATTTCGCTGGCGATTACCTCGGTGATCTATTCGCTGGTCAGCTGGGCCGCGGTGCGGGCGGTGCCGCTGGCCGAGCTGTCCGCCTCGACCAGCCCGCTGGCGCTGGTCTGGCAGACCGCGCGTGGCGGGTCGGGCGAGTTTCTGTCGGCCATCGCGGTGTTCGCGGCGCTGAATGGGGTGCTGGCGCAGATCGTCATGGCCAGCCGGGTTCTGTTCGGACTTGGCAAGCGCAACCCGGCTTTGGGCGTCTTTCATCAGGCGCATCCCCGGCTGGGGACACCGGTGCTGGCCACCGTGCTGATCGGAGCCGTGGTGATCGGTGCCGCGCTGTACGTTCCCTTTGCGACGCTGGCAGAGACCACATCCGCGATTCTGCTGGGCGTTTTTGCTCTGGTCAACCTCGCGTTGATCGTCCAGAAGCGGCGCGAACCCGATGCCCGATTCCGCGTGCCGATGGCGGTTCCGGTGCTGGGCCTTGTCTTGTCTTTAAGCGCGCTTGCCGTCGCCATAGGAGGGATCGCATGAACCTGCTGGTCGTTCTTGCCATCGCCTGGGTCTTTGCCGCGACCGCCGTGGCGTTTCTGCCGATGCGCCGCCAGTATGCGCCGGGCGTCATCCTGCTGGCCGCTGCGCCGGTGCTGATCGCAGCCCTTTGGATTCATTACGGCTGGGTTCTGGGGCTTGCGGCGCTGGCGGGATTCCTGTCGATGTTCCGCAATCCGCTGATCTATTTCTGGCGCAGGTGGCGCGGTCTGGAACCGGAGGGGCGGAAATGACGATTTCCCTTACTCTCGCCTGCATCTGGGCCGTTGCGGCAAATGTACTCGCCTTGACTCCGAGCAAGGACAACCACTGGCGCAAGGCCTATGCCCTGATTGCCGTCGGCATCCCGCTTGTGGGGTATGTCACCTTTGAAAACGGCCCCTGGATCGGGTTGATCGTACTGGCCGCTGGCATGTCCATGCTGCGGTGGCCGGTGATCTACCTGACCCGCTGGGTGCGGATGAAGCTGCTGGGGCCGAAGGCGGCGAAGAAATAATTCGGAGACCTCGTCATGGGGAATATCGCTACTCTTGCCTATCTGCCGCTGATCGCGCTGGTAACCGGCCTTCTTGCCGGGTTCGTCGCGGGCCGCTGGATGGGATTTCGCAACCTGCTATGGCTGATCGGCCTGACCTCGGCGGTGGCGCTGGGGCTGATCATCATGCTGACCACGGTCGGCACCGGCGAGGAGGAGCGCGCCTTTGCCCCCTTTGTCTGGCTGACCGGCGGCGTGCTGCCGTTCCTGTTCGCGGTGATCATGGGCGGCGTCGGCGGGCGCAGCCTGGCCAATCGCGCTGGTGCCTGACCGCTCGCGTTAGGGCCTTGGCCCCGACAGGCGCCACACCGGAACCTCGCCCAGCCCCTTGATGTCAGCTGGTCCCAAGGAGGTAAGGTCGAACCGATCTCTCAGCGCCTGCTCCATGGCGGCGCTGATCAGGGCGGTTCCGGGTTCGGCCAGTGTCTGCAGCCGGCTGGCAAGGTTGACGGTGTCGCCCCACAGGTCATAGCCGAACCGCGACTCGCCGATCACCCCGGCCAGCACCGGCCCGCAATGCAGGCCGACCCTGATTTGCAGCCGCTCATCCTGTGCCGCGTCGAGTTCCGCTGCGTGGGCCAGCATGTCCAGTGCCAGCCCCGCCGCCGCGCCTGCGGCGTCCGGGTGCGTCTGGGGCACGCCGCCAGCCACCATATAGGCGTCACCGATGGTCTTGATCTTTTCCAGCCCGTGCCGGTCCACCAGCCCGTCAAACGTGTTGAACAGATCGTCCAGCGCCGAAACCACCGCTTCGGGCGTCTTCCGCGCCGCCAGCTCGGTAAAGCCCACGACATCGGCAAACAGAACCACCGCATTTGGCACGGTATCGGCGATGCGTTCCTCGCCGCGCTCCATCCGGGCCACGATGCTGCCCGGCAGGATACGGGTCAGCAGGTCGAAATAGCGCGACTTCTGGCGCTCGATCTCGCGCTCGCCGAGAAATTCGTGCCGCCGCAGCATGTTCAGCTGGTGCACGGCAAAGCCGCCGACCAGAAGCACCACCAGATACTGGAAATAAATCGTCACCAGACTGCCGAAGGCCAGATCCCGAGCCAGCGTGAAGCTGAGTGCAAAGACAAGGGTGCAGACCGATCCGATCGCGACGGCGGTGGTGAAGCTCAGCGGCAGGATGAAGAACAGAAACATCTGGATGATCACAAAGCCCGAGAGGTATTCGTCGGGGGTATCGGCGATCAGGTTGAGGAAAGCATAGCACAGCGTCGCGGTGCCGATGGCGATCCATGCCAGTATCCCGGGCCGTTGCCGGAACGCGCTGACATAGGTCATCGCATAGATGGAACCTGCGCCGGGGAGTGCCACGATCAGGCGGATCAGTACCGCCATGCCGGCCTTTTCCGGGATGACGGCCCAGTCGAGCAGGGCAAAGATCAGGCTGGCGGCCCCGGCCAGAACCGCCGACAGCCGGTATCGTTTCAGATCGCGCTCGCGTCGGGCCTCCTGAAACCGGCGCTCCAGATCCGGGTCGGCAAGCCGGGCGGTCAGCTTGTCGATGTCTGGCAGGTCGGGTCCGGTTCTTCGTGACATGGTGCCGGCAATCGTGCCGGGCAAAGGCTTGCCGATCAAGGGCCGGTTTTCCCGCGTCGGGGCGGTCTTGGGCGTTGTTCCGGAGGGCAAACCCGGATAAATGCACCGAACCGGCCAATATGAAAGAGACCCATGATCCCGACCGACACGATCCGCGGCAGACTGACACCCAACCGGGCGCTGTCCGACCTGACCTGGTTGCGTGTGGGCGGGCCTGCCGACTGGCTGTTTCAGCCCGCCGACATTGAGGATCTGCAGGAGTTTCTGCGCCTTTTGCCCGCGGATGTGGCCGTGTTCCCGATGGGTGTGGGATCGAACCTGATCGTTCGTGACGGCGGTCTGCGCGCGGTGGTGATCCGGCTGGGGCGGGGCTTTAACGGCATATCGGTCGAGGGCAATACAGTTGCCGCCGGGGCGGCCGCGCTGGACGCGCATGTGGCGCGCAGGGCGGCGGATGCGGGTGTCGATCTGACGTTTCTGCGCACCATTCCCGGCTCGATCGGCGGCGCGGTGCGGATGAACGCGGGCTGCTATGGCAGCTATGTGGCCGATGTGTTTCGGAGCGCGACCGTGGTGACGCGCGGCGGCGAGATTGCTGAACTGACCGCAGCCGAGCTGAACTTTCGCTATCGCCAGTCCGACCTGCCGGAAGGCGCGGTGCTGGTGTCCGCGACATTGCAAGGCCCCTCGGGCGATCCGGATGAATTGCACGCCCGTATGGACGCGCAACTGCAAAAGCGCGACGAAACCCAGCCCACCGGGGATCGCAGCGCCGGGTCCACGTTTCGCAACCCGGCCGGGTTTTCCTCGACCGGGCGGGAGGATGACGTGCACGACCTCAAGGCGTGGAAAGTGATCGACGAGGCCGGTTTGCGCGGCGCCCGAAAGGGCGGGGCGCAGATGAGCGAGAAGCACCCCAATTTTCTGATCAACACCGGTGACGCAACCGCCGCAGACCTCGAAGGTCTGGGCGAAGAGGTGCGAAAAAAGGTTTACGAAACAAGCGGCATCACGCTAGAGTGGGAAATCATGCGGATCGGTGATCCGCTTAAAGAATAAGAGCCGAACCCGCCGACCAGAACAGGCAAAACAAGGCGGCGGATCAAAGGCATAACACAGCAGCACGGGCCATCGAATAAGGTCCGGGGACATTGAGGCGCACGAACGTGGGTAGGTCGAGCAGGACAAGCCCCAAAGTGGCGGTATTGATGGGTGGACCTTCGAAGGAACGCGAGGTCTCGCTCAGCAGCGGGCGCGAATGCGCTGCCGCCCTCAGGGGAGAAGGCTTTGAGGTGGTCGAACTGGACGCTGGTCCCGACCTTTATGCGCGCCTTCAGGAGATCAGGCCGGACGTGGCGTTCAACGCCCTGCATGGACGCTGGGGCGAGGATGGTTGTGTGCAGGGGCTGCTGGAATGGCTGCGCATCCCCTATACCCATTCCGGGGTTCTGGCCTCGGCGCTGGCGATGGACAAGCAGCGCAGCAAGGAGGCGTTCCGCGTCGCGGGCCTGCCGATTGCCGACAGCGTGATCGTGCCGAAATCGGCGGTGATGGCCGATCATGTCATGGACGCGCCTTACGTGGTCAAGCCGAACAACGAGGGTTCCAGCGTCGGAATATATCTGGTGTTCGACGGTGCAAACTCGCCGCCGAAACTGTCGGAGGACATGCCCGATCAGCTGATGGTCGAACAATATGTGGCGGGCCGCGAACTGACCGTATCGGTGATGGATGGCCGCGCGCTGACCGTGACCGAGATACTGACCGACGGCTGGTACGATTACGACGCCAAATACAAGCCCGGCGGCTCGCGCCATGTGCTGCCGGCTGACATCCCGTCCGAGATTTTCGATCTGTGCATGGACCATGCCCTGCGCGCCCATGAGGTTCTGGGCTGCAAGGGTGTCAGCCGCACCGACTTTCGTTGGGATGACAGCAAAGGCCGGGACGGACTGTTTCTGCTGGAAACCAACACCCAGCCGGGCATGACGCCGACCTCGCTGGTGCCCGAGCAGGGCCAGCATTGCGGCATGAGTTTCGGCGAGCTGTGCGGCTGGATGGTGGAGGACGCCTCATGCGACCGGTAATTCCTCATCGCGAGCTTGTGGCCTATCGGGAAAAGCCACTGACCGCCGGGGATGCCGAATTCGAGGCGGCGGGCACGCCCGAGGGCCGCGCCAAGCCCCGGTTCCGGCTGCGGTTGCCTGGCCGGTCGGGCCGCAAGGCCGATCCGGCCCCGTCGCGGCTGAGCTTTCGCTTTCAGCGCTGGATGCTGACCCCCGGCATACGGTTGGGGTTACGCATGGGCATCCCTTTCACCGTCGTGTTCGTGGCCGGAACCGCGTTTTTCGCCGATGACCAGCGCCGCGCCGCAGTACATGGTTTTGTTGCCGATCTGCGTACCTCGTTCGAGGAGCGCCCCGAGTTCATGGTCAACCTGATGGCCATCGATGGGGCGGGCACGAACCTGGCCGAGGATATCCGCGAGGTGGTGCCGCTGGATTTCCCGATCAGTTCCTTTGACCTGGATGCGGACCAGATCCGCGAGACTATCGCCGGGCTTGACCCGGTCAAGTCGGTGAGCGTTCTGATCCGGCCTGGCGGTATCCTGCAGGTGGACGTGGTCGAGCGCGAACCGATGGTGGTCTGGCGCACCCGCGAAGGGATCGAGCTGCTGGACGAAACCGGCGCGCATGTGGACAACATCGCCGCGCGGACCGACCGCTCTGACCTGCCGGTGATTGCCGGCGATGGCGCGGATGCCCATGTCGGCGAGGCGCTGGCGCTGATGCGTACGGCGCAGGCGCTGGGCGACCGGGTGCGCGGGCTGGTGCGCGTGGGCGAGCGGCGTTGGGATCTGATCCTCGACCGCAACCAGCGCATCATGCTGCCGACCGAGCGCCCGGTGCAGGCGCTGGAACGGGTGCTTGCGGTCAGCGAGGTGCAGGATCTGCTGGAGCGCGACGTGGCGGCGGTGGACATGCGTCTGGGATCGCGGCCAACCATAAGAATGAACGAAACCGCCAGCGCAGAATGGTGGAATACGGAAGTAACGGTAAAGAGCGGGCAATAGCATGATGATGACGGATCTGTATCAGTCACAACGGGCCATGCGGCAGATGCGGCGGCAGGCGATGCAACGGGGCGTGGTGGCCATTCTGGACGTGGGCAGTTCCAAGATAGCCTGCCTGGTGTTGCGTTTCGACGGGGCTGGAAAGCTGAGCGAGGACAATTCCATTGGTTCGATGGCGGGCCAGACCGGGTTCCGGGTGATCGGCGCCGCGACGACCCGTTCGCGTGGGGTGCAGTTCGGCGAGGTCACCGCTATGCAGGAGACCGAACGCGCCATCCGTACCGCCGTGCAGGCGGCACAGAAGATGGCCGAGATCCGCGTCGACCATGTCATCGCCTGTTTTTC
>NZ_JBXWQW010000012.1:0-100303 GCF_059612585.1 Ruegeria sp. YKSF57
CCACCATGTGGATCGTGATCGCCGGTCTTGCGGTCGGCAGCTTTGCGTTGCGGTTCGTCTTTATCGGGCTGGTCGGCGACCGGCCGATGCCCGAGTGGCTGCTGCGCCACTTGCGCTATACCGCCGTGGCGGTTCTTCCAGCCCTCATTGCACCGCTGGTAGTCTGGCCCTCGGCCACGGATGGACAGCCCGATCTGCCCCGGATGAGTGCCGCCGCTATGGCAATCGTCGTTGGTCTGTTGACCAAGAACGTGCTGGCCGCGATCTTTTCGGGCGCGGCCACGCTTTATGGTTTGCTTTATTTTCTTGGCTGAACGTCAGTTCTGTGCCGGTGCTTGGGCGTTGAGTTGCGCGTTATTCGCCGCGATGCCCTTTTGCAGATCTTCGTCATCGTTTTCATAGTAGCGCTCGGTGATGGCACCCGGCAGATCACCGAACTGATCGGCCAGTTTCACCGGTTGCAGAACCGGCTTTATCCCCTCCAGACCCGGCACTTGCCTGAGCAGCCGCCCGGTATAGTTGGCACAGAATGCCCCGGGCACAGGCCCCATCTGTTTCGCCAGCCGATAGGCCGCCTCGGCCTGTTCCGGCGTCACTTCCAGTTCCTGGATAACCACGTGAAAGGTCGATCGCGCATGCGATCCTCGATAAGCCTTTTCGACCGCCGGTGTGATACCATAGAGCACGTCGTCACGCTCGGGCACACGATCGGCGCGGAACGATCCCGCCGGATCGAAAATCACCCGCTCAGACGCGTTGATCATAAGCGAGGCATGTCCACCCGAACCCGTGCGGTTGTTCACCATCGTGAACAACGTCAACTTGGCCGGCCCCGGATCGCGATAACGAACGGCCGCAATAGTCTCGAAATCCGCCTGCGGCGCGCTTTGTTTCGTGCAGGCGGACGCCGCGAGCAGCAAAGCGCATGCGATCACCAATCGACGCATGATAGAATTTGCCCGATCAGGAAGCGAAGACCGCCAGGAAAAGCAGAATGAACAGAATGACCGCAACAGTCCAGACCATGAACTTGACGAATCCGTTAAAGGTTTCGGTCTGTACCTTGATGTCCATATCGCCGTGTTTGTATTCAGCCATGTTTTCAGTTCCTATTCGCGTGTTTACCGTTGGATAGTGGATTCGCTCGCCTGTGTCACGACGTCAATCGCGCGCAGGGGACAAAGTATCAAATGGGGTGCAGCCGGGATAGCCATATCCCCAGCGCCATGGCGTACCGGTGCATGGACCGCCCCCGAAACGAACCGCCAGATACATAGCTTCGGAAATCGCGTCATACGCCAGCAGAACCCGTTCGGGGTTGGACTTCAGGCGTTCAGCAATTTGTTCGGCTTGCTCCTCGCCATTTTGCAACACACAGGCCCGCAACTCCGCATCCGCTGCAAGCCTGGCATCAAAGCTGTCTTCGGCCTGATCGGCGCCACCCGCATCGTGATAGGCCCTGTCATGGGTGACGCAGCAATCTTCCCACGGCGGCGCCTCCTCGTAGGTTCGGGCAAACTCGGGAAAGATATCGGCGGCAAATCCCCAGACCGAGGACATGCCACCTGAACATCCGTCGGTCTCGAATGGCCGCAGCTCTACCGTTTCCCGGGCCAGCATCAATGCGCGGTGTGCCGGTAGCTCGATCGTTCGGATCAGTTCCTGTGCGCCCGCTTGCACCGCCAGACAACACAAAAGCGCAGATACCTTAGGGACTGTCATCGCGCATCTTCTCGGTCTCGATCTCCATCCCCAGTTCTCCCGCAAGCCACAGAATCAGCCGTTCCGCCGGGCCCAGTTGGGACCGTAATTCCAGAACCCGCCGCGCCAGGGCCGGTTTGTCGGTGATCAGCCCATCGACCCCCATCGATGCCATTTGCGACATCTGGATCGGGTCGTTTATCGTCCAGACATAAAAATCCTTACCGGCCTCGTGGACTGACCGGATCAGCCCGGGTGAAGCCATGTTGGCATTCACGGCAACGAAATCGGCATCCAGCCCGGCAAGGTTGCCGACAGCCGTCGCCGCCAACACGCCCGTTCGCCAGTCAGGTCGCAAGGCGCGCATTTTCTGTACAGCAGGGTATTTCAGCGACATGGTGGCCACATCGTCTTCCATGCCGAGGTCTTCGACAATTTGTACAACCCGGTTTTCCAGATCTTCGTCATGGCCATAATACTTCAACTCGATGATGACCTTGGAATTCCCACGCGCCGCCGCCAGCACATCGCGAAGGGTGGGGGTACGCTCCTCGGCATATTCCGGGTCAAACCAGCTGCCAATATCAATATCGTCCAGATCCGACATGGTGGCATCCCAGACTTTCAGATCGGTCTGCGCCAGTTTCATGAAATCGCTGTCATGCGCGACAACAACGACTCCGTCCGCCGTTTCCTGCACGTCGATTTCAACCCAGTCAGCGCCGTCGTCGATAGCCTTCAGCACCGACGCCATGGTGTTTTCCGGCCGCAACGCAGCGGCCCCGCGATGGCCAATCACGTCAACCGCATCATTGGCCTGAACATTTGCCAGCAAGCCGTTGCTCAGCCAGAATCCGGCCAGAACCGCCAGACCCGAGATGCCAACAAGGGCGATCAAACGGGTTTTGATGCTACCCTCTTTTCCTGGCACCTGCGGCTTGACTTCGCCCACATAAAACCCGTCCAGCAGAGCGGCCAGAGCACCCAAAGCGACCGCGGCCAAAACCAAGCCAGCCAGGGACCACAGCCCTGCAACGGCCAGAGAAATGGTCAGAGCGAGGCGCAGGTTCGTACCTTGGTCCAGCGGAATGAGGCCAAGAACACCGCTTGCGACTGTGCCAATGATAGCTGCAAACACAATCCGCACGGCCAGCCACAAGACCAGCTTGATCTTGAGTCGGCCCTGATGCCCCGCCATCCGTGTCGCACTTTCGTCGAATGCCGCTTTCGGAGCGATCTTTTCAAACAGTACCAAGTGCAGCGACAGGGCCCAGGCAGACAGGCGCCAGATCAAAATCCACGCCATGACCAGCAGAACCGCACCAATCAGTACCACCGCGACCCAGAAAGCTGGCGGATGGAAAGTCAGGTAATAATTGATGTCGTATTCCGTAAGCGTCCACCAAGCGATCAACCCACTGACAGCAGCAAACGGCAGAACCAAAAGCAGCACGCGCAGAACGAACCGCGCAGCGAATTCCAGCAGGCCAGGCAATCGTGCGGCGACAAGTGTCAGCGCCGAGCGCCCTGCATTCCACAGGTCGGTTTCGTTCATACGCAAACACGCAGCCATGACAGACAACCCCAGAACCTCGGCCACGAGAAACAGGCTGAGTACGGCCAGCGTAACGACAAACCCGACAGGGGACAGGATGAACATCGCAATGTCCTGATCCGTCAGGGCTGCCTGATCCGAGAGAAGAACCGCAAGGTTGACGGCAATTGCCAAAGCCGGCGCAATCACCGCCAGCGTTATGAGGCGCAGAACCAGGTAAAGCGGCACAAAAATCCGCCGGCGAGACCATGACACCCGATATGCGTTTGTTACTGTTGTAAAATGCGTCACGCGTCGAACTCCTGAACAATGCAGTCATTCAACGACGTGGGCAGATGAAAAGCAAGAAAAGTCAGTCGCCTTCGAGATCTGCGGCCAGACGGAACCCGATGCGTTGGGCCGGTTCATCCTCGACCGTCTTGGGCATTGCCCGCAGCATCACGTTCAGTTGACTGACATGCTGGACAAGCTGGGTTTTGGCCCCGGTGGCATCGGACCCATAGAACGTCACGATATCGGGGTCAAAATAACCCATCCCCTCGATCCGCAGGACACCTGCATCGCCCCCGGTAAAACCCATTGCAACCTCTTGACTGTTGTCGAGCTGCTTTTCGAAATTCTGGATATACAGGATCAACCGCTCATACGCCCACTGCGCCGGACTTTTGGTCTCAATCGGTTTCTGTAGCGGCTTTGGCAATTCTTTGGGACCATTACCCGCAGCAGGGTCGGCGTGAACCTCATGGCAACGCGGTATTGCCATGGCTTCGGCGGCCTCGGCAGAAGTTTCGATCTTGTCGTCCATCTCTCACCCGTTGCGTTGGTACAGCCAAGCCCCGTCCGCTCGGCGCGTCCGGGTCACCGCACCAATGTGGTAGAGATGGTTCACATGCGCAACCGCTTCGACCAAAGCCAACCCATATTCGCCCTCTCCGATGTTTCGCTTGAACAGTGGAACAAAGCAATCTGAGGCCGGCTTTGGTGTGTCCAGGTGCTGCAGCAGGCGTTTCAGCGCCCCATGATGGTTGTCAATCAGTTGCCGCATCCGTGTGGGCAACCCGGTGAAGGGCAGCTTGTGACCACCCAGCGTCAGGTGGTCCGGTCGCGCCAGCGGTTGCAGCCGCTCGCACGCCTCCAGCCACTCGGCCACCGGATCAGCCAGAGGTTCGGTCGCATAGACGCCTATATTGGGACTGATCGAGCTGAGAATCTGATCGCCGGTAATCACCAGGTTGTCGTCTCGGCTCCAGAATGTCGCGTGTTCAGGGGCGTGACCGTTGCCCATGTGAACGTCCCAATTGCGACCGCCCATGCGGAAAACTTCGCCCTGCC
Organism: Ruegeria sp. YKSF57; assembly: GCF_059612585.1. Classification (NCBI taxonomy): domain Bacteria; kingdom Pseudomonadati; phylum Pseudomonadota; class Alphaproteobacteria; order Rhodobacterales; family Roseobacteraceae; genus Ruegeria; species Ruegeria sp. YKSF57. The sequence goes on from NZ_JBXWQW010000012.1 coordinate 4,589, forward strand.
GAATACGCGTGAACCCAAGCGGCATCGGATAAACCATGTCGGCAAAGTTGAATGGCCGCTCGGACATGCGCTTTTCCAGCACCTCCGGCGCCATCCCCGCGCTACGGTAGTAGTCGAGCGTTTCCTTGGGCCAGCTTTCCTGCACGTCAAGCGTCAGCATCCGCGCGAACAACCAGGCCGTTCGCGTCGTGACAAGCTCGGCCCCATGGACGGATTGGAACCATCCTGCGTTACCTACATGATCGGGATGGTGGTGCGTGACTACGACGCGCCGCACCGGCTTGCCAACAAGCGGCCCGGCCATCAATTGTTCCCAAATGCCGCGCGTCTTTTTCGAAGAGAACCCGGTATCGATGATTGTCCAGCCATCGCCGTCATCCAGTGCATAGACATTGACGTGATCCAGCTTCATCGGAAGCGGCAGGCGCATCCACAAGACACCTTCGGCCACTTCGATGGCCTCTCCGCTTCGGGGTGGTTCTACCCAAGGATACTGCATGACAGGCGACTGCGCCCCATCCATCAGGCGGCCAAATCGTCAGCGCTGAGCGCATAGAGGTCGGTCGAACCATTTTGTGCCTGTACCAACAGACCCGTGTGTTCCGGCAGCAGTACATTGATATAGAAGCGGGCCAGTTTGGCGCGTGGCCCGTCAGGATCGGCCAAAGCCGCCGACAGGTGATAATGCGCGCCCAGAACTCGGGCAAAAGCACGCAAATATGGTAAAGCCCCGGCAAAGCGTTCAGTCATATCGTCCTGGCCAACAAACCATTCGGTCGCCTCACGCAAAGATTCAGTGGCTTCCCAAACCGGCCCAGCCAGTTCGGGCAACCTGGCGCGTGCGGCTTCGGCCTGCGCCTCGATTTCATCCAGCAACTTCGAGGCCGCCTCGCCGCCGTCCATCATTTTGCGACCGACCAGGTCCATCGCTTGAATACCGTTCGTACCCTCGTAGATCGCGGTCACGCGCACGTCTCGGTAATACTGAGCCGCGCCAGTTTCCTCGATAAAACCCATGCCGCCATGTACCTGTACTCCGGTCTCGGCCACTCGTATTCCAGTTTCAGTGCCAAAAACCTTGGCAATGGGCGTCAGCAACGCAGCCCGCACTGTCCATTCCGCATCTCCGGTGGCCTTGGCCATGTCGATTGCGACGGCGTTCGCCAGCAGGATCGCACGAGACGCAAATACGTCGGCACGCATCTCCAATAGCATCCGGCGCACATCCGCATGGTCTATGATCGTCCCCGAAGGCGTCCTGCCCTGTTTACGCTCCAACGCATAGGCCAAGGCATGCTGATAGGCCCCCTCGGCTACACCGACGCCCTGACCGCCGACACCAAGCCGGGCATTGTTCATCATGGTGAACATCGCCGCCATACCACCATGTTCCGCGCCGACGAGCCATCCCGTCGCCCGGTCGTATTGCATCACACAGGTGGGAGAGCCATGCAGGCCCAGCTTGTGTTCCAGCGATACGACCTTGAGGCTGTTTGCAACGCCGGGGTCTCCGTTTTCATCCGGTATGAACTTGGGCACCAAGAACAGCGAAATCCCCTTGGTTCCGGGCATGCCTTCTGGCAGGCGCGCGAGAACCAGATGGCACACGTTGTCACAAAAATCGTTGTCGCCCCACGAGATGAATATCTTTTGTCCGCTGACAGCATAGGTTCCATCGCCGTTGGGTTCGGCCTTGGATGACAGCGCCCCGACATCCGAGCCTGCCTGCGCTTCGGTCAGGTTCATTGTTCCCGACCATTCGCCCGATATCAGCTTGGGCAGATATAGTGCCTTGATTTCGTCGCTTGCATGATGCTCCAGTGCTTCGATCTGGCCCTGGCTCATCAACGGAGCCAGCTGCAGCGACAGGCAGGCAGCGCTCATCATTTCGTTGACGGCGGTCGCTACAGTTGTCGGCAGGCCCATGCCGCCATGCTCCGGATCGCTACTCATCCCGATCCAACCACCATCAGAAATCGCCTTCCATCCGTCCGCATAACCGGGAGTGGTGCGCAGCACGCCGTTTTCCAGCCGGGCAGGTTCCAGATCACCGGGGCGTTGCAACGGTGACATGACCTCTTCGCACATTTTGCCGGCCTCGGTCAGAATGGCGCTGACAACATCCCGGCTGGCTTCGGCAAACAAATCACTCGCCGCCACCTGATCAAAGCCGACCACGTGATCGAACAGGAACTCATAATCGGAGGTGGGGGCGCGATAGGGCATGGCTTTCCTCGGAGGTTATTCTCGGCTTTCACAAGCGCGGGCTTGGATTCCGCTGCTGGCGTCGGTAAGCATCGGAGCTTGATCGATTACCTAACCAACATGATCTTGCAAGCAACCAAAACGCCGCGTCACTGCCTATGAACTCCTGCGTCACCGAATACCTGACCGCCGATCTTGCGGGGCTAAACCGCGCCGCAGAATTGCTGCGGGACGGGCAACTGGTCGCGTTTCCCACGGAAACGGTCTATGGATTGGGGGGCGACGCCTCGAACGGAGAAGCCGTCGCGGCCATCTATGCTGCCAAAGGCCGGCCCAGCTTCAACCCCCTGATCGCCCACGTGGCGTCAATCGAAGCCGCGCGGCGTTATGTTGAATGGAGCGATGAGGCGCAGAAGTTGGCCGATGCCTTCTGGCCCGGTCCGTTGACACTGGTATTGCCGCTGCGACCGGGGCATGGAGTTTCCTCGCTCGTGACTGCCGGGCTGGATACCTTGGCGGTTCGCGTCCCGGCCCATGCGACGGCGCGCGCGCTATTGACTGCATTCGACGGTCCGGTCGCCGCGCCCTCGGCCAACCCATCGGGGCGCATCAGCCCGACTACAGCACAGCACGTGCGCTTTGGCCTTGACGGAAGGATCGCCGCGGTGCTGGACGACGGCCCCTGTGGTGTGGGATTGGAATCGACCATTGTAGGGCTGGCAGGGGACCCGACGCTATTGCGCCCCGGAGGAATAGCGGCGGAGCAGATCGAGGCGTGTCTTGAAGCACCTTTGCAACACTATGAGACAGGCGGTGCAGTTTCCGCGCCGGGCCAACTGTTGTCGCACTATGCCCCGGACGCACCGGTTCGGTTGAATGTGCGCACCAGGCGCGGGGACGAAATCCTGCTGGGCTTTGGACCCGTCGAATGCGACTTGAACCTTTCGAAGACAGGCAATTTGTCGGAAGCCGCAGCCAACCTGTTTTCGGCCTTGCACCAGTTGAACGAAACCGGTCGCCCGATTGCCGTCACGCGCATTCCGGAAACCGGCCTGGGTGCAGCGATCAACGATCGCCTGCGCCGCGCCGCTGCACCCAGGCTAACCTGATCAGGCGTGACCCGCACTGGCGGAAAGTGTCAGCGGATCGACGCCAAGTGTCGCCAGAGCGGCCTCCCATTTCTCATCATCGGCCACCTGAAAAACCAGCTCGGGCGAGGCATCGGTGGTAAGCCACCCGTTCATGGAAATCTCGTCTTCCAATTGTCCGGGGCCCCAGCCGGAATACCCCAGCATCAGCATCGCCTCTGCAGGGCCTCGTCCGGCAGCGATGTCTTCGAGAATATCCAGGGTGGCAGTCATGCTGAACCCGCTCTTTACCGGCATTGAGTGCAGGTTCGCCTCGTAGTCCGAGCTGTGCAGCACGAAACCGCGAGACGTTTCTACCGGCCCGCCAAACCGCACGAGCCGTTCACCCACAACCGGGATTTCGCAGGCAATGTTCAACTGCGACAGGAGCGCCTTGATTCGAAGATCGGCGGGCTTGTTGACGATCAGTCCCATCGCCCCGTCGTCGCTATGGCTGCAAAGATAAATCACCGAATGATCGAAGCGCGGATCCCCCATACCAGGCATCGCGATCAACAGTTTTCCGGTTAGATCCATGCGAACACTCTTTCCCTGCTTATCTTTAAACAATGGCCCTCCTGCACCGCGGTTTGCAAGGTATGGGGCACCAATTTTCTCAGATTTCACATTCCTGACCTGAACGTGACTTGGCATTTCCCGATTCAAGGCGCATGTATTCACTATGTTGAAGTTGAAAAAACTGGCGTCCTGCGCCCTGACCGCCTGTATTTCGTTCGCAATGCCTGCTTTGGCAGGCGGGCTTGATGATGTGGTGAGGCTTGAAATCCTGGATGGTGGGTCAACAAAGAATGGCACCTATCTGGGGGCTATTCGGCTGACACTTGCCGAGGGATGGAAAACATATTGGCGCGCGCCGGGCGATGCAGGCATTCCGCCTCAGTTCAACTGGAACGGGTCGGACAATATCGGCGAGATTTCGATTACCTGGCCAACCCCGCACGTATTCGATCAGAACGGGCTGCGGTCAATCGGGTACAAGGACCAATTGGTACTGCCGGTCGAGATTACCCCCGCCAAACCAGGTCAGCCCGTACGACTGAGGGGTGAGATGGATTTCGGCGTTTGCAAGGACGTCTGTGTTCCCGGCAACCTTGGCTTTGATCATACGCTGTCAGGGACAGCCGGGCGCAATCCGGCCATTGCCGCTGCGATGGCCCAGCGACCCTATTCCGAGCGCGAAGCAGGTGTTCAGTCGGCCAGCTGCCACCTGAAGCCGACTCAGAACGGAATGCGGATAGAAGCGCACATCGCCATGCCCCCGGCGGGCGGGGAAGAGGTCGCAGTTATTGAGTCGGGCGATCCGTCGCTTTGGACATCGGAAACGCAAACGACGCGACAGGGAAACAAACTGGTCGCCAGTTCCGAACTCATCAGCAACTCTTCGTCCGCTTTTGCGCTGGACCGCTCGGAAATCCGGATCACGGTGCTTGGGTCCAATCATGCGGTCGATATTCAGGGTTGCACAGCTGGCTAGAACATGAGCCGGACACCCTCCATCGGAGCGTTGGCTGTCGTCATTCATGACGGTCACGTTCTTTTGGTGCAGCGCGGCAAACAACCGGACGCCGGCCTGTGGGGTTTTCCCGGCGGCCATGTGGAATGGGGTGAGACGGTGATGCAGGCTGCAGCACGGGAATTGCAGGAGGAGGCCGGTGTCATTGCTGAACCGGTGCAGTACCTCGATAACCTGGATTTGCTGCGGCGCGATGACTGCGGGAATGTCGTCAGCCACTATCTGCTTGTCGCGGTTACGTGCCATTATATCAGTGGAGCACCTGTTGCCGGGGATGACGCAATGGATGCCGGGTGGTTTCCTGTCGACAAAATTCGTGGGAACGCTTTGCCGATGAGCGCCCGGGTTCCCGATCTTTTGCTTACGGCACTTGAGCGGGCGAGTAACTAGCCACAGTCATTACGTTTTGGTTCGCGACGCCAACCGTGGATATAGCAGCGCCGATATCACCACCGAGGCAAACAGAATAATCAGCGCACCGAGCACAAATAATCCCAAGCCCGCCTGCGCGAGGCTTGCTGTTTCCAGAACTGGTGCGAATTGGGTCAGAAATCCGGGCAAGCCATTATAGACAAGCGGCCATATCATTGTGATACCCATCCAGATCAGCATCAGAACACCTGTGCCCGCCACCGTTGATCGCACCAAAGGGTCCGGACCACGAATAGCCCGGCGCAGCGCCATCAACGGGCGGGCGAAATCGCGCTGTATCGCGAGAAGCGCTGGAACAACGAACAGAACAAGCATCATACCGAACCCCAGCCCGTATACTAGCGTGATCACCGTGGGTTTTAGAAACTGCGCCTGCTGGGATTGCTCGTAAAGCAAGGGCGCAAGACCCAGAACCGTCGTCATAGTGGTCAACATGACCGGACGAAGACGATCCGCCGCTCCGTCGATGATCGACGGAATCAGCCCCCTGTCCCGCTGATATTCATCAATCGTCGTCACCAGAACGATTGAGTCGTTGATGATGATACCTATCATCCCGAGCAATCCGACAACAGTGAACATGGAGAGCGGCACCTCCCAAATGTAGTGCCCCCAGATCGTTCCCACCAATCCGAAAGGTATGATTGCCATTACCACCAATGGTCGGGTCCAACTCGCGAACACCCATGCCAGCACAAGATAAATTCCTGTCAAACACAGGATCAGACCGGTGCGCGCTTCCTTGAGAAACTCGTCCTCCTGCTCGCTCAATCCGGCCATGCGCCATTCGACCTGACGTTCGCTGGCAATTTTGGGCAGGATCTCGTTTTCGAGCGCGGCTGCGATTTCTGCCGCGCGGGCCGGGTCATCTTCGGCAATATCGCCGATCACTGAAATGACGCGCAGCCCGTTTTCACGACGTACGGTTGAGAACCCGACTTCGCGCCGCACCGAGACCACATCAGCCAGCGGAACATATACACCCATTGGTGTGCGCATGAGCGTGTGCTCCAGAAAATCGGCGGTCAGTTCGTCCTTTGGAAGTTCCACACGTATCTCGGCGCTGCGCGGCCCATCCGGGAAAGTGGCCGCCTCGATCCCGTTAAGACGGTTTCGCAAAGCGCGCCCAAGGGTTTCAATGGTAAAACCAAGCGCCTGCCCTCGGGGCGTCAAATCCAGAATAAATTCTTCCTTGTCATAGGCAAGGTTGTCCTCCAACGCCGAAACTTCGGAGTATCTCATCAGGGCCGCTTGCAAATCTTCTGAAGCGGCCTTGAGCGTTCCGACCTCTGACCCGGAGAACTGCACATCGATTGCATCGCCGGCAGGCCCCGACCGGTAGCCCCGGAAAGTCAAAAACTCGGTCATCGGGTGGCGGTTCACGAAATCCTGCAACTCTCCAACAAATTCAAAGCTGGAATAGGGACGAAGATCAGCGTCGATCAACTCGACCGAAATTCCACCCAGCAGATCAATGTCTTTGCCTTCGGCAGCAGACAGGCCCCATCCCGCGTTGCCCCCGACCTCTGCCAGAACATAGTCTATTGGATTTCGCCCGTGCCGCTCCTCGTAGATCTTCCCAAGCTCTTCGGTTGCACGCTGTAATTCTCGCATCATGGCAAACGTATCTGCACGCGTGGCACCTTCGACCATGATGAAGTTGCCAGTAACGGAACCCCGTTCGGGCGCGTTGAAAAACCGCCAGTTCACGTCGCCCCGAATGAACAGGGCAAGCTGGCTCGCCAGGACGACCACCACTCCGGCCAAAACAACGTATCGCGCCCAGATGACCCACGCGATCAGCGGGCGGAAGAGGTGGTCGCGCACCCATCGAAAGCCCCGGTTGACGACACGGTTGGGCAGATCATACCAGTGCTCTTTCGCAGAGTGAGCGATCGCATGGGACAAGTGGTTCGGCAGGATCAGGAAGCATTCGATCAGGGACGCCAGCAACACCGCGATCACGGTAAAGGGAATGTCATATATCAACTCACCGAACCGACCACCGATAGCCGTCAGGCCGAAGAAGGCGATAACGGTGGTTACCGTGGCGGCAAAGACCGGCATCGCCATACGAGAAGCAGCGCGTTCAGAGGCGGTAACCGGAATTTCACCCAACCGACGCGCCCGAAAATCCGCGTGTTCACCAACCACAATCGCATCATCCACAACAATGCCGAGCGTAATGATCAGGCCGAACAGCGACACCATGTTGAGCGACAATCCAGCCAAATACATGAATGAAATGGCCGCAAACATCGCAACTGGAATACCGGCTGCCACCCAGAACGCGATACGGGCGTTGAGAAACAAAAACAGCAGGCACACTACAAGGGCCAATCCCATGAGGCCATTGTCGACCAGAATGTTGAGGCGATCCGTTATTGCCTGGGCGCGGGTTCGGATCAATTCGACCGTAACCCCATCCGGAAGACTGGCCTGCATCTGGGTCACGACTTCTTCGACAGTGCGCTGGATCGCAATGGCATCACCGCGATCGGATCGATCCACGCGGACGGACATGGCCGGATGTTCGCCCACATAGTAGCTGCGATTGCGTGTCACACCCTCGATCCGCACGTCGGCCACGTCCTCGATTGTCAGCGTGGAGCCATCCGCAAATGTGCGCAAGGCGATGCCACGGATCTCTTCAGGCGTGCGTTTTTCGATACCGGTTCGAATCCGGGCATTCGCCCCACTCACGTCTCCTGCAGGATTCGCATCAACCTCGGCAGCGATGGCCGCTGCAATTTCGGCCATGCTGATGTCGTTGGCAATCAATTGCGCTGTCGGCACCTCGACCACGATACGCGGCGCCGCAATTCCCCGGATCGTGGTGCGCGTAACACCGGCCTTGAAGAGGCGGGTGATCAGTTCGTCGGTGAATAGCGCCAGCCGCCCCGTGTCCACTGGGCCAGTAACGACGACATCCGTGACCCTGTCGCGCCACCCGCCACGCCGGACGCTTGGCTCTTCGGCATCTTCGGGCAGGTTGGTTACACCGTCGATGATGGTTTGGACCTCATCAACGGCGCGCGACATATCCCAACCCGGTTCGAATTCCAGCTCAATCCTCGCATCACCTTCTCGCGATCTGGATTCCGAGCTCTGCACCCCATCCACCGCCAACAGGGCAGGTTCCAAAACTTGCACGATGGCGTTGTCTACATCTTCAGGCCCGGCTCCTTCCCATTCGACTGTGACCTCGACCTGCTCCGTGATGACATCAGGGAAAAATTGAGCCCGCATATTCGGAATCGCGGCGGCCCCCATCACCAACATGATGATCAAAAGCAGGTTTGCGATTGTGCGATGACGCGTGAAATAGCTGATAACTCCACCGGCTGCGCTGGGGATTTCGCGGATCATCGAACTTATCCCCCGGACCGCGCTTCGATACGATGCACCAGCTGTGCGGGTACGCGTGCTTCGGCCAATTGATTCAGGACCCGTGCCTTGTCGTCAGGAGCAAGACGGTCATTTGCTTCGACCGCGGCGACCAAGAGCGCCCGGCGCTCGTCGGTCAGTTCAACCATGCCCGGATCAAGCGCGGTACTGGCCTCTGTCCGCAACGGACGCACCCGCACGCCCTTTCCGAGCAAAGGTGTCCTGCCAATAACAACCTCGCGCCCTTCCAGCCCTTCGCCTCGCACCAGCACTTCGTCCTTTTGGCGGCGCACCAATTGCACCGGGAGTGTTTCGAGACGTTCGTCACGACCAAGCACCAGCACAGTACCCGACGCGTCCAGTGCCGAAGCCGGAAGACGTGCTACCTGTTCAACAGGGTTTTCCTGTACCGATACCGTCACGAAATCTCCGGGTTTGAATCCGGGGGCCTCGTCAAGGCGGGCAAAGATAAGGCGTCCGGACTGCCCCTCTCCGGCCGAGCCGCTGTCTCGGCTGATCCTGCCAGTTGCCGTGAGATCGGTTCCGGTGACCTCCAGCGAAACGGTCACGGGGGCTTCGATCAGAACACCTTTTGCATCAAGCAATCGTACATATTGCGCAGTCGACACCCGAAAGGCGACTTCCAAAGCGTAGGGGTCAACCAATTCGGCCAGCTTTTCATTGGCCGACACCAGTCGTCCTTCTACTAATGTCACACCACTGAGAGTCCCATCGTAACGTGCGCGCACCGTCATATCGTCAAGGTCGCGTTTTACGGCATCAAGCGCAATGCGGGCGCGGGCCAGTCGCGTTTCCGTCTGGTCGACCCGCGCCTCAGCTTGCGCTACTGCGATCCTGCGGGCGAGGGTGGCCTGACGCGCCGATACCGCTGCCAGTTCTGCAGTCTCAACTGCCGTGGCAGAACCAAACCCACGTTCTTCGAGATCGCGCTGACGCTGAAGCGCACGGTCGCGCAAAGCGGACTGTTCCGCCGCTGCCTTCAATTCATCCCGTGCCAAAACCAGTGATCTTTCGGCGTCTCGTTCTTCAACCTGAGCATCCAGAAGATCCGATTCGGCACGATCCAAAGCCGATTGCGCGTCAGCAGGATCCAATTCAATCAGAACCTGCCCTGCAGATACCGCGCCGCCCTCTTCGAAGTTTTCCGACAACCAGATCACCCTGCCTCCGGTTGCAGCCCGCAATTCGAGCCGACGTCGGCTTTGTACTTCGCCAAAAACGTCCAGATAAGGAGTCACCGTTTCCAGTTCGGCAGTCACGACGTTGACCGCAAAGATTCGTTCACGCGACGGCGGAGCCGGGTTTTCCTTGTTTACGAAGTCCTGTACTGCGCCAGTGACCAATTGCGCCGCATATAACAGTAGGGCAAGCGTCATCGAGGCCAGAAATACCCCAATAAGGCTTTGCCGCAAGAATCGCATCGGTCACATTGCTCCGATCATTTCTAAGTGCCCTCACAAGTAAGTAGCCGGACTGCAAAAAATGCCAAGCCACAAAGCGTTTACAGGCAGTGAAACGTATGACCAGTCTACTTCCGTCGCTTGTGTTCGTCCAATCGCGGCATGATCTCGACGAAATTGCATGGCATGTGGCGGTAATCGAGCTGCTTTTCCAGTATCCCGTCCCAACCATCCTTGCAGGCGCCAGGACTGCCCGGCAGGGCAAACAGATAGGTTCCACCCGCCACTCCGCCAGTGGCGCGGGATTGCACGGCCGATGTACCGATCTTTTCCATCGAAATCATCGTGAAGACGGTGCCGAAGGCCTCGATCTCCTTCTCGTACACGTCCCTGTGCGCCTCGACGGTCACGTCTCGCCCGGTCAATCCAGTGCCGCCGGTCGAGATCACAACGTCAATTCCGGGGTCGGCCACCCATACGCGCAGTTGCTCCGCAATCTCGGTTCTTTCGTCTTTCAGAATTTTCCGGTCGACCACTACATGCCCGGCCTTCTCAATGCGATCGACAAGTGTCTTGCCCGATCGGTCCTCCTCGATGGATCTGGTGTCAGAAACGGTGAGAACCGCAATGCGGACAGGAATGAAATCTTTGCTTTCGTCGATGCGGGACATCGGATCAGGACCTTTCCAGGATAGCCAAGCGTAGGGCGAGGGCCGCGAACAGGCACCCTGAAACCCAGCCCAATACGCGTGAAATCGCAGGGTTGTTCGTTAGCTTCCGGCGCATCGCGCCCGCAAAGAAACCAACTCCGGCGTTGATGAAAAACCCCCCGAACGCAAGGACCATGCCAAAGATCAAAAACTGTGGCAGGATTGATCCGGCATTCGGGTTCACAAATTGCGGGATGAAAGCAAGAACAAACAGGATAACCTTGGGGTTTGTCAGATTCACCATTAAACCGTCGCGAAAAGAATGGTTGGCAGGCCTTGTCGCAATGTCCGGCGATACCGTTCCAGATCGTATGGCGCCCCAGGCGAGCCAAAGCAAATAAGAAACGCCAAGCCAGCGGATGGCGTCGAACAGAACCGGTGCCGCCTCGACAACCGCCCCCAACCCTAGCCCGGCCAGCGTGACGTGCACCATCGAACCGGTCGAAATCCCAGCGCTTGCAGCCGCCGCAGCGCGAGGACCTGAACGCAGACCCTGCCCCAAGCAAAACATCATGTCCGCCCCAGGCGTCAGGTTCAGCGCCAGCGCCGCCGGAACGAATGTCCAAAAAACAACTGGGTCGATCATTTCAGTGAAAACCAATTGATAGTCGGGCCGAGATTGGCAATTTCGGTCCGACCCATTTTTCCGCGAGCGCCCCAACTGTCGTGGATATGCCCACAAAAAGCCAATGAGGGCTGAATGCGTTCGATCGCATTGCGCACCGCAACCGATCCCACCGACACCCCTTGCGAGGTTTTGTCCCCGATCCCTTTTGGCGGGGAATGGGTGATGAGGATATCGGTATCCTTGCAGCGGTCCAACAACTCTGTCGCTTCAGCCTCGGTCAGATCGCAAGACCAGTCGCCAAAGGGTGTAACCGGTACGCCATAACCCAGCCCGAACATGCGCACCCCATCCACGGTCATTCCGTGGCCGTGCAATACGTGCGCGCCTTCGTGAGCGGCTGTGTCCAATTCTTCCGCACTTTCCGCGTTTCCCGGCACCAGAACCAGAGGGGCTGATATTCTGGAAAGCATCTCCATCGCTTCATCCAGCCCATGCCGCATATTGCAATAGTCCCCGGCGCCGATCACCAGATCAGCATCGTTACTGGCCACCACTAAATCGGCGGCTCGCGTCCGCGCCATATGAAGGTCAGAGAACGCAAGAATTTTCATTTCGCTTCCTCAAGCCGTTCCTTGAGCACCAGAAGATCCGCCCAGGCCTGCCTTTTCATATGAGGCTGGCGAAGCAGATATGCAGGGTGAAACATCGGTATGACCGGCAGGTTCATTGCTTGTTCCCACTGCCCTCTCAACCGGGTTATACCGCGCTTTCCCAGTACCGCCTGACAGCTGATATTTCCCATTAGCACCAGAACCGCTGGCTTTGCCAATGCGACATGCCGCTCGAGAAACGGTTTCATCATTCCAATCTCGTCGGGTTTAGGATCGCGGTTTTGCGGAGGTCGCCACGGCAAAACGTTGGTGATATATACGTTCTTGCTGCGGTCTAGTTCGATCGCTGCCAGCATCCGGTCCAGCAAATGACCCGCGCGTCCTACAAATGGGCGGCCCTCCCGGTCTTCATCACGCCCCGGAGCTTCGCCAATGATCATGACGCGCGCGCCTGGTGTTCCGTCTGCAAAGACCAGTTGCCGTGCCCCGCGTTTCAATTCGCACAGATCAAATGCATCCATTGCCGCGCGCAACTCTGGCAATGAGTTTGCACTTCGCGCCGATCTTTGCGCAACCTCGGTCGCATCGGCATCCTTCGGTTTTACGTTGACCTCTGGAGTTGGAACAGTTGCCTTGGGCTGTGCCGTCGTGTCGGGTAAAGCATACCGGTCCACCGGATCATCTCCGATGGCTTCGGTTGCGCCCAACTCGATCTGCCATTCCAGCAGAGCGCGAGCCGTATGATGATCCAGTACCGATTCCATAGCAATCAATCTAACCGCTTGAACGAAGAGGGAAAGCGAATTGCCCTTGTCATCTGCTCAAGACACACCAAACTAATTGTTTATCATGTATATTAAATCGCTGCTCTTCGTGTCGATAATTGCTCTCGTTCTCGCGAGTAACCAATCGGCACTCGCCAACTTCCACAATCAATGTCCGGCAGGGAAATTGCAGTGCGGCCAATCGAATTGCTGCAACCTTTCCGAAAGATGCAGTTGGGATGGTCACTGCATCCCCTCTGGCGGCACATATTGCGGCGGCGGTCGTTCCTGCGGGCCGTTTGAAGAATGCGTCGCGGGTGGAACGCGGTGCGCTCCGAAAGGATCTGGCAAGTGCACCTCCGGCCTGACTTGCGGGCCGGGAATGATCTGTACTGCTACTGGGGAATGCGTGCGCCAGGAGGAACCGAAACTTCAAGCACCGTCAGGCAATACTTGCAAGGATGGTCGCGTGTGCCCCGGCGGATCGACCTGTTTGCCGAATGGTGGCTGTTCTCGTCCGGATTGGTTCTTGTGCCCGGAAACCGGGTCGCAATGCCGCCCCGGTTTCAAGTGCTCGGCTCATCAAGGTTGCGTCCCGGTTCGCGCCATTGATTGCGGCTATGGGAAATGGTGCAAACCGGGCTTTGCTTGCACCCAGGATGGAGGCTGCGAGGAACTGCCGCAAAAGGAAAACACGAAGGACCGTTAGATCATGTTGCCCGACCGGCGCGTCCTTTCTATAAGCGGCCCGAATGTCTGATCGGAGTTCGCCCCATGAGTTTCGCCCATCGTCACCTTCTTGGCATCGAACAGCTTTCACCCGCTGACATCACCGCCATTCTGGATCTGGCTGAGAAATACGTAGAGCTTAACCGCCAATCGGCCAAACGCGCCGATGTTCTGGCGGGCCTGACGCAGATCAACATGTTCTTTGAAAACTCCACACGAACGCAGGCCAGCTTCGAACTGGCGGGAAAGCGGCTGGGCGCGGATGTGATGAACATGGCGATGCAAGCCAGTTCGATCAAGAAGGGGGAAACACTGATCGACACGGCGATGACCCTGAACGCGATGCATCCCGATCTGCTGGTGGTGCGGCATCCGCATTCCGGCGCGGTGGACCTGTTGTCGCAGAAGGTCAACTGCGCTGTTTTGAACGCAGGCGACGGACGGCACGAGCATCCGACGCAGGCGCTGCTCGATGCTTTGACCATCCGCCGCGCCAAGGGGCGGCTCCACCGGCTAAACGTGGCAATTTGCGGTGATATTGCTCATTCCCGCGTGGCACGCTCGAACTTGATTCTGCTGGGCAAGATGGAAAACCGCATCCGCTTGATCGGTCCGCCGACACTGGTTCCCGGCCATTTCGCCGAATTCGGCGCCGAGGTGTATGATGACATGCGCGAAGGCCTTCAGGACGTGGACGTCGTGATGATGTTGAGGCTTCAGAAAGAGCGGATGGATGGCGGGTTCATCCCATCCGAGAGAGAGTACTATCACCGCTACGGCCTTGATGCAGATAAGCTCTCGCTCGCGAAACCGGACGCCATCGTGATGCATCCTGGCCCGATGAACCGGGGCGTCGAGATCGACGGCACACTGGCGGACGACATCAATCGCTCGGTTATTCAGGAGCAGGTGGAAATGGGCGTCGCCGTCCGCATGGCCGCGATGGAGCTTTTGGCCCGCAATTTGCGCGAGGCCGCATGAGTGGATTGACCGTCGCCCCAAGCGAACGAGGCGTTTTACGTTTGTTCACGCTCGACATGCGTGCCGAAGAGGCACGGTTTTTGCGTGAACCGGGCGCGGCGGAACAGGTTCTGAACATACAAGGCTTGGACCATTCACAGATCGAGGTATTCCCCGTTTCCGATCTGGCGGAACTAGGCCTCTATGGATACCTGACCGAGGGTTGCGGCATTTCCGACGGCCAGCTTGATCGGGTAAAACTTGATGCGATCGCAGGTTGGGTCATGGTTATACGCAGCAAGGCGTTCAATGGGCGCGCTACTGTATTGAACCCTGACCCAAGGGTGCAACTGGCTGGACTTTTCACTGAAGCGACCACGAACTGGGCCGGGCAACCCATCGAAAACGAAAGTGCAAAACCCTACTCCGCGCCGCGCGTCCCACCCCGTCAGGCCCGTGCCCAAGCCCGGCGGATCGGATTTGCGCTGTTCGCCGTGATCATGGCTCTCATTGTCGGAGGTGTTCTGTGGCTGGTGAGGTGACCCGCTTTCCCGCTGACAAACAGGCCTATATCCGCACCAATGCGTGGCTTGCCGCCTTTGCCATGGCTGCAGCAATGGCGGTTCTTTGGCTGATCGGCAACCCCTATATCTGGACCGGCGCGCCTGCCGGGCTGGCCGCAGTCGTCGTGCGCGCCTGGTATCTGGCCTCCGAGGAATTGGCCACCAACTGGGAAATCCGGGACGGCGCCCTCGTCGGACCCGGTCAGCGCAGGATGACGCTCAACCAGATCGAAACCGTGCGCACCTTGGGCAGCTTCGTTCAGATCGTCACCCGAAACGGCGACAAGCATCTGATCAAGTATCAGGCGGATCCTGCCGCCACCAAGGCCGCCATCGAAAGGGCAATCCAGTGAGTGGGAGGGATGAATGGTGGCGCGACAAAATTCCCGAGACAGAAGAGATTTTGTGGATCGGAAAACCGGATCAGGGTTTTTTCCCGCCCCGGGTCGGCTGGGTCTACAAGGCCGGAATTGGTCTGATTGCCTTCGTGTGGCTGGCAAGCCCTTGGATCTTTGCAACCGCCAGAGATTTTTGGATGACTTCTTGTTGCACGATAGGATTTGGGTTTCTGCTTTATGCAGATCGTTACGTTCGTGCGCAAAAAGTTTATGTCGTTACCTCGGAAAATGCGAGACTGCTCAATAAAGACCTCAAGTCTAAAGCTTTGAAAATTGACCGTTTCCTGAACTTCCGAATTGCACGGCGAGCGGTTTTGTTCAGTCGCCACCCTTATTTCTCCTTCGATCATCTATCCGATCCGGATGCCGCATTTCAGGCATTGAACCAAGCCCGAGAGGCCACACAATGACTTCTATTCTCTTCACCAATGCCCGCCTGATCGACCCGGAGGCCAAGACAGACTCGACCGGCTGGCTGCAGGTAGCCGATGGCAGGATCATCGCCCGCGGTGAAGGGAACGCGCCGAGTTCTGATGGGCAGACCGTAGATTGCGGCGGCAAATGCCTCGCGCCCGGTATCGTCGATATTGGTGTCAAGGTTTGCGAACCGGGGGAGCGGCACAAGGAGAGCTACAGGTCCGCCGGCCAGGCGGCGGCGGCGGGCGGCGTGACCACGATCATCACACGCCCGGATACGACACCCGCCATCGACACGCCGGAGACGCTGGAATTCGTTACGCGACGGGCACAGGCAGATACGCCGGTGAACGTTCTGCCGATGGCTGCGCTCACCAAAGGCCGCGAGGGCCGCGAAATGACCGAAATCGGGTTCCTCTTGGATGCCGGTGCGGTCGCTTTCACCGATTGCGATCATGTGGTCGCCAACACCAAGGTTTTCTCGCGCGCGCTGACCTATGCACGTTCATGCGGGGCACTGGTTATCGCCCATCCGCAGGAACCGGGCCTGAGCAATGGCGCCGCCGCGACCAGCGGCAAAATTGCCACGCTATATGGCCTGCCCTCGGTCTCGCCGATGGCAGAACGTATGGGGCTGGACCGTGACATTGCCCTGCTGGAGATGACCGGGGCGGCCTATCATGCCGACCAGATCACCACCGCCCGCGCCCTGCCCGCGCTGGAACGGGCCAAACGCAACGGGCTGGACATCACCGCCGGAACCTCGATCCACCATCTGACCCTGAACGAATTGGACGTGGCCGACTATCGCACCTTCTTCAAGATCAAGCCGCCGTTGCGCTCGGAAGACGACCGGCAAGCCGTGATAGAGGCCGTACGGACAGGGCTGATCGACATTATCAGTTCGATGCACACTCCGCAGGACGAGGAGAGCAAACGTCTGCCCTTCGAAGAGGCCGCCTCGGGTGCGGTCGCGCTTGAAACTCTGTTGCCCGCTGCGCTGCGCCTCTACCACGCCGGACAACTTGATCTGTCGACGTTATTCCGCGCCATGGCGTTGAACCCGGCAAAACGGCTGGGGTTGGAATGCGGCAGGCTTTCCAAAGGTGCACCCGCGGATTTGGTGTTGTTCGATCCGGATGTGCCATTTGTGCTCGACCGTTTCACTTTGAAATCGAAATCGCAGAATACTCCGTTTGACGGCCAGCGTTTGCAAGGTAGGGTTGCGGCAACCTATGTCGCAGGCAAAGAAGTTTACCGGAGAGCGTAATGCCGCCCATCGAAAACACTATGGCCCAACTCCTGATCTTGGCTGTGATTGGATATGGATTGGGGTCCGTTCCTTTCGGCATGATCGTGGCCAAGATCATGGGGCTTGGAAACCTGCGTCAGATCGGATCGGGCAATATCGGTGCCACCAACGTCCTGCGCACAGGCAACAAGGCTGCTGCCGCGTTGACGTTGCTGTTCGATGCCGGAAAAGGCGCCGCCGCTGTTTTGCTAGCCCGCGCCATTACGGGAGAGGACGCGGCACAGCTTGCCGCATTGAGCGCCTTTGTTGGGCATTGTTTCCCGATCTGGCTTGGCTTCAAGGGTGGCAAGGGGGTGGCGACCTTTTTGGGTATTTGGCTGGCACTTGCCTGGCCAGTGGGACTTGCCTGCTGCCTGACCTGGCTTGTCGCTGCACTGGTGACACGTATTTCATCAATGGGCGCGCTTGCCGCTGCGGCTTCGTCGACGATTTGGCTGCTGGTCCTCGACCACGGGACTGCTTTTTTGCTGGGAATTCTCCTGACGTTGCTTATCTTTTGGCGCCATTCAGCAAATATCTCTCGCATCAAGGCCGGGACCGAACCGAAGATCGGACGCTCTTGAAAGCGCCGCAGGTATTTTTGGACGCCTTCTTTGCGTTACCTTCGGGCAGTTTTCAGGGAAAGTCGCAGGGCCGCAGATATATCGCCAGTCGGACCGAACTGGCTGGGAAACGATCGCACAAGCTTGTCGCTCACGAGTTAGGCGGCACCGACTATATCAGCTTGAACCTTTACATCTTGTCAAACGGCAAGACCCTTCTGCGCCCTTGTGAAATGCCCGCAAAGAAAGTCGTGGACTTTGTGGTCGGTCTGGTTCCAAGTCGTTGATCACAAGCTGGAACTCTCTATTTCCGCACAATCTCATTTCGCTCTCGCACATACACAATTGTTTGTTTTGAACGTGAACAGTGCGCGTCCCAACTCGAGTTGCGTGACGCAGATTTCGCGGCACTTCATGTCTTCACATAGTTGGCTGAGCGAAATTTCGGCGGGTCGGCCAGCGCATAAAAAGGTAAATCCATGAACAAGATCAAAACACTCCTCAGTGGCGTCGTACTGTCGGTCGCGCTGGCAAGTTCGTCACTGGCAGCGGGCGTGGAAATCAATGCGTCTTCAACGGGTTTGGCAATGCAGGGCTATGACCCGGTTGCTTATTTCACCGAAGGCGAGGCAACCAAGGGGAACTGGAAAATCACCACGCTGCATGACGATGCCCTGTACCGCTTTGCCTCTGAAGAAAACAAGGCCGCGTTCGAAGCCAACCCCGAAGCGTATCTTCCGGCTTATGGCGGGTATTGCGCCTTTGGCACGGCGATGGGCTTCAAGTTTGACGGCGATCCAAACTACTGGAAAATCGTCGACAACAAGCTCTACCTGAACCTGTCGGAAGAAATTCAGCAGAAATGGGAAGGCGATATTCCCGGCTTTATCGAAAAAGCCAGTGTCAACTGGGAAGACATCGCAGACAAAGACCCGGCGGCGTTGCAGCAGCAATAACTTGCCGAGAAAACACGATATTTCGGCGGCAGGTCATACTGCCGCCGCTTGAGATTTGCATCCGTTGATTGAGAAGGATAATCTGTCGATTATCAATGAGTCCTGATTAATGGACCTGCAGGGCCAACAGATTCTGGCACTGCTCATCAAATGTTCGGAATAAGTGGGAATCCAGTGATCCGCTTTGCGGATCGGGGTGTATCGGAGTGGGCCTACCCTTTGAGCCGATGCACATCCCAAGAATGCATTTGTACGAAAGGACACTGAGATGACGGGAAAATTGGTACTTGTTTCGACCTTGGCAACATTGGCGACGGGGCCGGGGTTGGCGCAATCTTCGGGCAATTGGAGCGGCTTTTATGCGGGGGCGGAGATCGGCTATGCCGACGTCGACACCAGTGTATCTGGGCTGGACGGTGACGGTGTTATTGGCGGTATCATCCTTGGATATGACTATGACTTTGGCACCTGGGTCGCTGGCGCCGGGTTCGACTATGACTGGACCGACGTCGATCTGTCCGGGGCCGCCACTGTCGAGGATGTCTGGCGATTGAAAGCGCGGGCGGGATACAAGATCAACCCCGACAGCCTGCTTTACGGCGTTGCAGGCTATGCCGAAGCCGGAACCGACAACTTTGGAAGTGATGACGGTTGGTTCATCGGCGCAGGATATGAACAGATCATCGTGCCCAACATAAGCCTTGCCGGCGAATTGCTTTATCACGAGTTTGACAATTTCAACTCGACCGGCGTCGATGTGGACGCAACCACGTTCCAAATTCGTCTGGCTTACCGGTTCTGACAGTGAACGAGGGCCGCACTACCGGATTCAGGTAGTGTGGCCACACACGGTTACAGTAACCGCAGAGGTGCTCAATAGCTGAACGCCCGGTAAATTCGCGTCAGGTCTTCATCCCAATCGCCATTGTAATGCGCCAGCAACTCGTCTGCCGGTACTTTGCCGGTTTCGATGCTGTCCTTCAATGCATTGAGGAAATGGGCCTCATCTGGCACCAGTCCTCCGGCACCGGGTCGAGCGCGCGCCTTGAGACCAGCCTCGGAAATTGCCACGGCTTCGCGCGCCAGATCATGCATTTTGATACCATTCACTTGGGCTTGCAGACCATCTCTACTGGCTGCGATGCGCAACTCCTCACGGGTTTCGGCGTCCCAGCCTTTCACCAGATTCCACGCCGCATCCAGCGATGATTGTTCATAAGTCAGCCCGACCCAGAATGCAGGTAGCGCACACAAGCGGCGCCACGGACCGCCATCGGCACCGCGCATTTCGATAAACTTCTTGATCCGGGCCTCAGGAAAAAGAGTAGTCAGATGATCCGCCCAATCGGACAATGTCGGCGTCTCTCCCGGTAATGCGGGCAGTTCGCCTTTGAGGAAGTCACGGAACGACTGGCCCAGCGCGTCGATGTATTTCCCATCGCGATAGACAAAGTACATCGGAACATCGAGCGCATATTCCACCCAACGTTCGAATCCGAAACCTTCTTCGAAGACAAAAGGTACCATCCCGGTACGGTCGGCATCCAGGTCGCGCCATACCCGAGAACGCCACGATTTATGACCATTGGGCTTGCCGTCAAGGAACGGCGAGTTGGCGAACAATGCCGTGGCCACCGGTTGCAACGCGATGGCGACGCGCAGTTTCTGCACCATGTCCGCTTCGGAGGCGAAATCAAGATTGACCTGAACCGTACAGGTCCGCCGCATCATGGTGGTGCCCATGGTGCCGACCTTTTGCATATAACTGTCCATCAGCTTGTAGCGGCCCTTGGGCATCAACGGCATGTCCTCGTGCCGCCAGATCGGGGCCGCGCCCAGACCGATGAAGCCCACGCCGATCTTGTCAGCGATATCCTTGACGTCACGCAGATGCGCGTTCACCTCGTCACAGGTTTCGTGGATCGTTTCCAGCGGCGCTCCGCTGAGTTCCAGTTGACCACCCGGTTCGAGCGAAACGTTGGCACCGTCCTTGGTCAGCCCGATCAGCTTACCGCCTTCTTCCAATGGTGCCCAACCATGCAAGTCGCGCAACCCTTCAAGCACGGCTTGAATCGAGCGTTCCCCCTCGTATGGGAGCGGCTTGAGCGTGTCCTTGCAATAGCCGAACTTTTCATGCTCGGTTCCGATGCGCCACTCGACCTTGGGCTTGCATCCATCCGCCAGGTATTCGGCCAGTTGTTCATGGCGTTCAATCGGTCCTCCGCCGGACTGAGGGATAGACATAGGCCGCGCTCCGATGCTGGGTCTCTAGAAAATGTAGGGGGAAGTCCTGAGGGTAAACGCCTCCGGTGTCAATGCAACCGCAACCCCTGTGGACGAGAAGGATGACGTTCCCAGATCACGACCGGGTGAACCGCGCGTCCTGAAAGCTCCGACAGCATCTGTTCGGTTTTTATTCCGGGAAGGGACGAAAAGACGTCAAAAAGCGCCTCGGCACCTTCGGCATTGACCGGGATGTGAAGGCTGGGGTGACCTGGTTGCTCCAACACCCAATGCGCGGGCTGAGTGGTTGGATCAAGCGCCAAACGCTCCAGTTCACGCGCGGCGACCACTCCGCCAGTCAGAGGACCCAGATAGGAAATCTGGCCTTCGTCAACCGAAACGACACCGGGCCCACCTGCACCGTTGCGAAACCGTCCCCGCTGAATACCTATGACCGTCAACGCGACTGAAACGACAATCAACACCCAACCCAGCCAGCCCAATAACCCGCCCGGACCACCAATCCAGCTGATACCAACCAGCATCATCGCAGCAGCAACCAGAATCTCGCGCCAGCGCCACATGGCCGCCTTGGCTTCGGGACGAACAAAGCTCATGTTTCGGGGCTTCCCTGAACACCCTTGTAGGGCGCCTTGATCGCATCGTAGGTCATGTCAGTGAAATCGTACTTCTGGACACGATCTTCAAGGCCTCCATCATTTGCCAATCGGGCCTGCCACAACACGCCTTTTTCGGCCCATTGAATTTCTCCTTGCCAAAGATCGGCCCATTCCCAACCCGGCAGATCAACAACCGCGTTGGTTCCAGGGCCTATCAGGGCATAATTGCTGGATACCAAAGCCCGGTTCTTTTCCCCAATACGAAACCCGCATTGCAAAGCCCAACCGCTTGATACGGGTTTGCGCAGGATCGTCTCGTACCGGTCGCCACAATCGTGCGTCCAGCCACGAAGGCGCATTTTCTCGGCCACCAGTCCGCCCATGTGAAACCCGTCGGTGGAATGGGAAAACGCATCTGTAGCGGCAGGCCGCAATCCATCTTGCATTTCAGCTGGCGCTTCCGCTCCATTCAGCCACAGTGCGCCGATTTCAGTAAATGCACCTCCTCCATGCCAGCTGTGCGACTGAGGCCAATAGGAAATTGCCCGCAACCAGGGCGCCCGCGACACGGCCGTCCAACACCGCCCCCCGCGCCCGGCGAAATAGACGAGATATTTCCCGTCTGGCGAAATGTCCGAGCGGTACTCGTGAATGCGCCCATTAAGCCATTGACCCAATTCAATGGTGTCTTTTTTTCGGTCCCAAAGAATGGATGCCACCTGATCGCTCGGCCCGCGTCGCAGGACCACTGCACGGTCCGAGTTAATGGCCGTCAGCACATGCAGGCGAGGTGCCGTCACCTCCAGTCCCCCAATACCTGCTGCCATAAGGTCATTGCGGCAACCGCAGCCGTATCTGCACGCAAGATACGAGGGCCAAGGCTGACCACATGGGAAAAGGGCAATGTGGACAACCGGGTGCGCTCCTTTTCTGAAAATCCACCTTCAGGGCCAATGAGAATCGCCCAGGGTTGGCCTTTTTCACTTTTCGCCAGGCGCAAGGCCGATCCGGCCTCGGCCTCGTCGCAGAACATCAGTCGGCGGCCTTCAGGCCATTGATCCAGCAACCGATCCAGTTTTGTCAGGTCGCTGACCTTGGGAACGAATGTTCCGCCGCATTGCTCGGCAGCCTCGATCGCGTGAGCTTGCAGTCGATCCTGACGTATGCGCTCGGAATTGGTGAAATCCGTCTGAACCGGAATGATTTGTGCAGCTCCCATCTCGGCGGCCTTTTCCACGATGAAATCGGTTCGTGCCTTTTTGATGGGCGCGAACAGAAGCCACAAATCCGGGGGCATCTGCAACGTGCGTGTCTGCTGGATGCATCGCAATACGCCACCCTTCTTTCCAGTTTCCAACACCTCGGTCTGCCACTCACCGTCCTGCCCGTTGAACAGGGCAACAGGAGCGCCAATGCCAAGGCGCATCACGCCGAACAGGTAATGCGCCTGTTCGCGCGTCAAAGGAACCGATTGCCCCGCACCCAATCGGTGCTCTACATACAGCCTGATTTTCGCACTCATGAGACCCTACATATGCAAGGCAAAGCCCCAACACCAGACGGACAAGTCGCCGACGCGATCAAGGACAACTGGGTTGACACCCACGCCCCCGCCTTTACCCGGCCCTATCTCCGGTTGTCTCGCGCGGATCGTCCCATTGGAACGTGGCTGTTGCTGATCCCTTGCTGGTGGGGGTTGGCCCTTGCTGTTCTGGATGGTGGGGATCCCGAATGGACGGATTTGTGGATCGGCATCGGATGCGCTCTTGGAGCTTTTCTTATGCGCGGTGCGGGCTGCACTTGGAACGACATTTCCGATCGGGATTTCGACGGCAAGGTGGAACGAACACGCTCGCGACCCATTCCCTCAGGGCAGGTCACGGTTCGAAAAGCGGTGATCTGGATGGTGGTACAGTGCCTGCTTGCCTTGATGATTCTTTTGACGTTCAACATGGCAGCAATTGCTATGGGTGTTCTTTCGCTGTTACCCGTCACAATCTATCCCTTTGCCAAACGCTTCACATGGTGGCCACAGGTGTTTCTTGGTCTGGCCTTCAACTGGGGCGCCCTGCTGGCCTGGGCCGCCCACAGTGGCACAGTGGGCTGGCCCGCTATTCTTCTGTATTTGGCCGGCATATCGTGGACCCTTTTTTATGACACGATATATGCGCATCAGGATACTGAAGACGACGAACTTATCGGCATCAAGTCTACAGCCCGCCTGTTTGGCACCGATACCGCGAAATGGCTGAAGTACTTTCTGATTGCCACCGTCAGCCTGATGGGATTGGCCGTGATCGAGGCGGCCCTGCCCGATGCGTCGATCATGGCAATGGTTCTTGCGATTGCGGGGCCTTGGGCGATGGGCTGGCATATGGCGTGGCAACTGCGAGGCCTCGATATCGAGAATAACGCCAAACTGCTGCAGCTTTTTCGCGCCAACCGCGACACCGGCCTTATTCCGCTGATCTTCTTCGGGATTGCACTGCTGCTGTGATTGCACCTTGGGCCGGGCGGTTGTAAGACTCCCGGCCAAAAGCATGACGAGATACCCGATCTGCATATGCGAGTTCCCTTTTCCCTCGTGGTCGCTCTGACATTTGTGATGGCGGCCGGACTGTGTCTGTTTGGCGCTAGCTTTGCCGTAACCGCTGTCGAGCAAAGTTCCGAAGCGTCTATTCGGCGGGCGCTGGACCTGAAGGGGCACAACTGGGCGGAGGTTCAAGCCGACGGGTTACGAGTCATTTTGACTGGAACCGCCGCTGACGAAGGTGCCCGTTTCAATGCCCTAACGGTTGCGGGTGCCGAAGTTGACCCTTCCCGCGTCATCGACGAGTTGGATATTGCGCCGACCGCCGATCTGGCACCACCCAGATTTTCAGCGGAAATTCTGCGCAATGACAGCGGGATATCCGTTATTGGCCTGATCCCCGCAACCGAGGATCGCGAAGGACTCATTTCATCCCTGCAAGCCTTGGACCGGCAAGCACGGGTATCGGATTTGATGGAGACAGCGGACTATCCCAAGCCGAGGGGGTGGGACGATGCGCTTGCTTATGCCATTTCCGCGCTATCCCGGTTACCCCGCGCTAAGGTTTCTGCCAGCGGCGGGCTGGTCAAGGTCACGGCAATCGCGGACAGTCCCAAGGAAAAGGTGCGTCTAGAGCAGGAACTCACAAAGGCCGCACCGCCGAGCTTGCGCATCGGACTTGCGATTTCAGCCCCCCGCCCGGTTATCACCCCTTTCACTCTTCGTTATCTGATCGACGAATCAGGAGGGCGTTTCGACGCGTGTTCGGCACAAGACGAAACAGCAAGGGATCGCATTATCGCCGCCGCACATCGTGTTGGCCTTACCGGCAAGATCAACTGCACTATCGGATTGGGTGTTCCGTCTCCGCGGTGGGCAAGCGCTGCAGAGCTCAGCATCGGTGCCCTGGCCGAGCTTGGACGTGGCAGCGTCACAATAGCGGACGCGGATATCACGCTGGTCGCGCAGCAAGGAACGGATCAGTCGACGTTTGACAGGGTCGTCGGAGAGTTGGAGAACAGCTTGCCCGACGTGTTCGCACTGCACGCCGTTCTGCCCGAACCTGAAGTCAAAACTGCCGCCGAGGTATTGGAGTTTACTGCGACACGTAGCCCCGAGGGTTTGGTGCAACTGCGCGGACGCCTGGGAGACGAATTGCTGAGGGAGATGGTCGACAGTTATGCCAAGGCCGCATTCGGATCAGAAGCCGTACACATGGCCACTCGCGTCGTGCCTGATTTGCCCGCCGACTGGTCAGTCCGAGTTCTTGCCGGTCTCGACGCCTTGTCTCGCCTTCACAATGGATCTCTTTCGGTAACAGTGGAAACAGTCATCATCCGCGGCATGAGTCATGACGAAGATGCAAATGCAGACATATCACGGTTGCTATCCGACAAACTAGGCGAGGCTCAGGACTTCAAGCTGGACATCAGTTTCGAACCCCTGCCCGAACCCGAGGATGCATTGCCGGACCCGGAAGTGTGCGAAGCAGACATAGCCGTTATTCAGCAAGGCAACAAAATCACATTCGAACCCGGCTCTACCACGGTGTCGACCGACTCCTTGGAAACGGTGAACCGAATTGCGAACATCCTGAGAGAATGCGGACCAATCCGGATGGAAATTCAAGGCCACACCGACAGCCAGGGCCGCGAAGAGATGAACCAGAAACTTAGCCAAGCGCGCGCGCAGTCTATTCTCAACGAACTGCGCGCCCGGCGCGTGCCAACGTCGAGTTTCGCCGCGATCGGCTATGGCGAAAGCCAGCCGATCGGGGATAACGGGACCGAAGAAGGCCGCGAAGAGAATCGGCGGATCGATTTCAGGCTGGTTCGCCCTGAACCCGTGACCGAGCGTAAGACCGGGCTGGAGGCGGCGGAACAGGCAAAAGAGCGGCCGACCGGGAAACAGGCGGACAACACATCGCAAGAGCAGGCAGAGGATCAGTGACATGAACAGAACCGAATTCATTATCGCCACCGCGATCATCCTGTTCGTGGCGTTTTCACTGGGCTGGTTCACCAACTGGCTGGTTCACCGGCTGTCCCGTGTTCGCCAAAGCGACGTGGCTGATCTGGACCGTATGAGTCGGGAGTTGCACGAAGCGGAAGAAACCCGCGATCAGGCGATCACGTATCTTCAGCAGCGCGAAGCCGAATTAACCAATCAGTTAACACAGACAGAAGCGGAACTGTCCGCGGCGATGGATGGATTGCGAGCGGCACGGCAAGAAGCCGAAGAGTTAAGGGTACAATTGGCAGGCTAAGCACAAAGGCTAGTTTTACCCAGGGAACAACCGAACTACCAACGGGCCAAAGCGTCTTCGTCTTCATCCTTGGCTGCAACCCAACCAGCGCCACCAGCTGTGATTTCCTTTTTCCAGAACGGTGCCCGAGACTTCAGGTAGTCCATCAAATACTCGGCAGCCTCGAAGGCATCCTTGCGATGGCGGGCCGCAGTGGCGACCATCATGATCCGGTCACCGGGTGCGAGCCGGCCATAACGATGGATGACTAGAACATCACCCAATGCCCAACGTTCTTTCGCTTCCAGAGCGATTTTCGACAATGCTTTCTCGGTCATACCGGGGTAATGCTCGATCTCCATCACGGCGAGATCGTCCTCCGCAAGATCACGCACCACCCCTGTGAACGTCACGATGGCACCGTTTGCCGCTCCTCTGGCAGCGAAAGAACTGACTTCTGTCCCTAGATCGAAGGGTTCTTCCTGAACAGCTACGCGCACGGAAATCACCCTCCGGTCATGGGCGGAAAGAACGCAACCTCTCTGACGCCGGACAAAGAGGCATCAAAATCCGAAAGCTCCTGATCCAGAGCCACCCGAAGCGCCGAGAGGTCGGCAAAAGCCACTTCGTACCGGACCTCGCGCATCCGCAACTCATCGACCAATTCCGAAACAGTCGCCGCATTGGTTTCAACTCTTTCTTTCGGCAATCCGATGCGTTCGCGAACCCAGGCGAAATACAGAATGTCCATGTCTTACGTATCCTTCAGATGCGGCATAGCTTTACGTAGGTAATCATAGCCGGTGATCAACGTCAGACCGGCTGCAATCCACAGCAACCACAGACCAACACGCCCAGCCCAGACCATACCGTGGTATTTCCAGCGCAAGCCGTGAAGGTCTTCCACCTGCCTGGTCATGATCTGTTCGACCAACTGCTGATCCATCCCGAACGAGGACATCACCAGGTAGTGCTCGAATATCCCCTGACCGAACAAAACCGCGATGGCAATCATCTGTGATGTTGTCTTCCACTTGGCAAGCTTAGTCACCTTGAGCGTGCCTGAGACATCACCAAGATACTCGCGCAAACCGGAAACGAAAACCTCGCGAAACAGGATGAACGTGGCAGGCAGCACCAACCAGGGTGTCCAATGTTCAGCGGAATACCCGACGATAATCATCAATGCGATGACTACCATTGCCTTATCGGCGATCGGGTCCATCATCGCACCCATCTTGGTTTCCTGTTTCCACGCCCGGGCCAAATATCCGTCGAACCAGTCGGTGACTGCGGCGGTCACGAATAGAAGCAACGCGAACCAATCCGCATACGGCCGGGTAAAGTACAAAAACATCACAGCCAGCCCGGGGGCAGCCAAAAGGCGCAGAACAGTCAGGATATTGGGCAAGTTCCATTTCATGCAGCGGACCCTACATCGGCGGTTACGGACAGAAAAGCCAAAGTGCCAAAAAACTCGACTTATCACAGAAGCTTGGTCAAAGCGCCGCAGTCGTGAAGCCTCTGAACGATACGGGTTGGCCTTTGCCAATATTGCAGCCAGTTTGCGCGACAGAGCCAAGCCAGAAAGCGCATCGTGACTACCCAAATCCGAACCGATGCCCGATCAAATTTTGCCGGCAGTCTTTGGATG
Source organism: Ruegeria sp. YKSF57 (assembly GCF_059612585.1). Lineage (NCBI taxonomy): Bacteria > Pseudomonadati > Pseudomonadota > Alphaproteobacteria > Rhodobacterales > Roseobacteraceae > Ruegeria > Ruegeria sp. YKSF57. The sequence goes on from NZ_JBXWQW010000012.1 coordinate 32,497, forward strand.
ATTGCCGCGATGGCGGGCTTTGCACTGGAAGACTCGCTGCTGAAGGCGGCCTTTGCCTCTTTGCCAATTTGGCAGGTTTTAGTACTGTTTGGTGCTGGCGGAGCCGTTGTTTTCGCGGGCGTGGCGCAGGTACGCAGGGTTCGTCTGTTTCAACCCGATGTGCTGTCACGCCCGATGAAGGTAAGGGGGGTGTTCGAAGTACTTGGCCGGTTGTTCTATTTTCTGGCCATCGCCCTGACACCCTTGTCCTCGGCTACCGTCATCTTGCAAGCCACGCCTCTTGTCGTGGTCGCGGGGGCGGCGCTGTTTTTTGGCGAAACCGTTCGCTGGCGACAGTGGAGCGCCATTATCGTCGGCATGATCGGTGTCATCCTTTTTTTGCAACCAACTGGTAACAGTTTTTCTGCCCTGTCGATTCTGGCGGTGCTGGGCATGCTGGGCTTTGCCGGACGCGATCTGGCCAGTCGCGCGGCCCCGACCACCTTGGGGGCTGAAGTTCTTGGATTTTATGGCTTTCTTAGCATCATCGTTGCAGGTCTTGTCTATCGATTATGGGAAGTTGCGCCAATTGCACCGCTTAGCTTGCACACATGCCAGCATCTGAGCGGCGCGGTTCTGATGGGGGTAATAGCCTATACCGCACTGATGAAAGCGATGCGCACGGGCGAGGTTTCGGCCGTCACCCCGTTCCGCTACACGCGTTTGCTGTTCGGTATTGTTTTGGGCGTGATAATGTTCGGCGAAAGCCTGGATCGAAACATGTGGATCGGAAGCGCGCTGATCGTGACCTCGGGGCTTTATATACTGTGGCGCGGGCGGCGGGCCTAACCCTTGTCGTGGAAGAAATCATACACCTTTTGCGCCAACCCGGCTGATATCCCTTCGACCGCTTTAAGGTCTGCCAAATTTGCCCGGCTGACAGCCTTGGCACTGCCGAAATGAGTCAGAAGTGCCCGCTTGCGGGCCATACCCACACCGGGGATTTCGTCCAACGGGGTCGCGCCGACGGCTTTGGCCCGTTTGGCACGGTGGGTGCCGATAGCAAACCGGTGTGCTTCGTCACGCAAGCGCTGGATGAAATACAGCACCGGGTCATTGCGTTTCAGCGCAAAAGGGCGCTGGCCAATGCGGTGGAACTCCTCTTTGCCGTGGTCGCGGTCTATTCCCTTTGCGACACCTACTATCGGAATATCCTCGACCCCGTGTTGGGACATTATCTCGTGCACAGCACCGACCTGTCCAGAACCACCGTCGATCAGAAGCAAATCCGGCCACAACCCTTTGTCCCGGTCCGGGTCTTCTTTCAGCAACCGGGAAAAGCGGCGGCCTAGAACTTCTTTCATCATTCCAAAATCGTCGCCCGGTGTCAGGTCGTCGCCACGGATATTGAATTTGCGATAGGCGTTTTTCATGAACCCATCCGGCCCGGCCACAATCATGCCGCCGACCGCGCTTGTGCCTTGAATATGTGAGTTGTCATAGACTTCGATCCGGTTCGGCGGCCCGTCCAGTTCAAACGCCTCGGCAATGCCGCGCAACAGCTTGGCTTGCGTAGCACTTTCGGACATGCGGCGGGCAAGAGACTCGCGCGCATTTCTTAGTGCACCGGTCACCAACTCATGCTTCTCGCCACGTTGGGGGACCAGGATTTCGACCTTGCGTCTAACTTTTCCCGTCAAGGCCTCCTGCATCAAGTCAGCGTTTTCAATTTCGTCGGACAGGATCAATTGCCGGGGCGGTTCCTTGTTGTCGTAAAACTGGCCAAGGAAAGCCTCCATCACTTCGGCAGGCGAAACGTCCGGCCCAACACGCGGATAAAAGTCCTTGTTGCCCCAGTTCTGGTTGGCGCGGATAAAGAATACCTGAACACAAGCCTGCCCGCTTTCCATGTAGAGTCCGATGACATCCGCTTCGGTGACACCGCGAGGATTGATACCCTGACTCGTCTGCACCTGCGTCAGTGCCCGTATGCGGTCGCGCAAGCTGGCGGCGCGCTCAAATTCCATCGCCTCCGATGCTGCCATCATCTGTGCTGCCAAATCCTCTTGCACCTTGGTCGACCGACCGGACAAAAACCGTTCGGCATCCTTGACGCTTTCACGGTAGTCCGCTTCGGAGATCAGTCCAACACATGGTCCTGAACAACGTTTGATTTGGTAAAGCAGACAAGGTCGCGTACGGCTATCAAACATCGAATCCGAACAGTTGCGCAGAAGAAAGGCCTTTTGCAGCTGGTTCAGCGTGCGGTTCACGGCTCCCGCACTGGCAAAGGGACCAAAATAGGCGCCCTTTTCCTTCTTCGCGCCACGGTGTTTCTTGATCTGGGAAAAGGGGTGATCCTTGGCCACCAGAATATTGGGAAAGCTTTTGTCGTCGCGCAGCAGCACATTGTATTTGGGCTTAAGTTGCTTGATCAGGTTCTGTTCTAGCAGCAACGCTTCGGTTTCAGTCTTGGTAGTCAGAAACATCATCGAAGCGGTGGCCGCTATCATTCGCTCGATCCGCCCTGAATGACCCGGCCTGGTATAGTTCGAAACCCGTGCCCGCAAGTTCCGCGCCTTGCCGACATAAAGCACCCGACTGTCAGCATCGAGCATCCGATATACACCGGGTGAACTGTCCAGAGTTTTCATGTATCCCTGAATACAGGCATAGCCTGTCTGTGGGATTGCAGGAATATCGTCGCCGTGGTGCGTCATTGCCTTGAACTATGATTCTCTGGCCATGGCTGCAATCTTGGAGCACCGATTTCAAGAGAAAACAAATCCACGATTTCTGTGGATAAGTGTGCCGATAACTTTTGGGGCATCGGGATTTTTCCTTGTTTACAGGTGCCTTCCTTGAGTTGCACAAAAAATAGGCATTATCATAACCGCTTGATTCTTCGATGTATTTTTTTGATGGCCTGACAAGTATATGAAACAAAAGACATTTTTGTAACGTATCGGTAACGCTTTTGAGAGCGGTGCAAAACTTGCAGCGTATACTCGTTATTCGGGTCCCAGAACATCCGGTGTACGCCATCCCAAATGCTGTCCGCCGTCGACGCAAAGTAACTGCCCGGTGACTGCCGGGGCGTCCAGAAAATATCCCAACGCGGCGGTAATGTCAGACGGGTGCGCGCCCCGTTCCAAGATCGTATTCGCTCTTTGGGCAGAAAAATGTGCGTCGCTTTGCCGATGTCCCTGCAACGTGGGTCCGGGACCAATAGCATTCACACGGATGGCTGGCGTCAATGCTTGAGCCGCCGTGCGCGTCAAAGCCCAAAGCCCCATTTTGGCCAATGAGTAAGTCATGAACTCGGGCGTTGGTTTCCTTACCCGCATGTCTACCATGTTGACAATGAGACCCGACGCAACGGGTTCACCAAACTCATCCATCCTGTGGGCCAACCCTTGCCTCGCCATCGCCTGCGTCAGTACAAACGGCGCGCGCAGATTGCTGTCCATGTGACGATCCCAACTCTGCCGAGTCGCGGTATGAATGTTGTCGTATTCAAAGATAGATGCGTTATTGACAAGACAGGTGATCGGCCCTCCCAGTGCTTCTGCTGCACGAGGCAACAAGGCCACTGTCTGTACCTCATCCAAAAGATCCGCCTGCAAGCTTATTGCTGTGCGCCCTTTGGCCGATATCGCCCGCACGGTGTCCTCCGCTTGCTCTTGCGAGCGCGCATAGTGGACGACGACATCGAAACCGCGATCAGCAAGGTACAGGGCCATGGCACGACCCAAACGCAGTCCGGCGCCGGTCACGAGAGCTCGGGTCATGCAAATCTCCCTGTTTCTGAGACCTCAGGTCAGTACGGCAACCACATAAATCCCGTAGAGCCCCGTCAGCGCAAGCCCCCAAAAACGGGTGATGTTCTGCTGGAGAAACACAAAGGGGATCAACAAAAGCGATGCCCCCAGCATGACCCACAGGTCGAATTCCAGAAACTCCGGATCAACCTCAATGTTTCCAAACAGAGTGGCAATCCCGACAATGGCCAACAGGTTGAACATGTTCGAACCAATCACGTTGCCAAGTGCTACGTCGGCCTGACGCCTGAGGGCTGCCATGACAGTCGTCGCCAGTTCAGGCAAAGAAGTGCCAACAGCAATCAAAGTCAGGCCGATCACAGTCTCGCTGACACCGTAGGTTCGGGCGATGATGGCGGCATTGTCCACCAACAGATGCGCCCCCATCGGCAAACCAATCAATCCAAGAATCAAGTAAACAGCGACGCGCCAATACGGCATGTCCGGATCAGCTTCTTCCAGCGTTTCAAGACCTTCCTCGTCCGCACAAGCGCCGTTGCAAGCCTTGCGGTGCGCATGCGCCTGCCGAAAGGCGTTCATCAGGATCAAGAACAATCCCACCAACAGGATGGCCCCACTGGCCAGCGTGAACGTACCGCAGAATGCCAGCGCAATGAACAGTACGGACGCGATCAGCATGAACACATAGTTCCGCCGCGTATTGCACTCGCTAGTGTGAAGGGTGGCAAGCATAGCGGGTATGCCCAGAACCAGCAGGATATTGGCTGTATTCGAACCGACGACGTTGCCTAGTGCAATACCCGGTGCATTTTCCTGCACCGCCTTGATCGCAATCAGGAGTTCCGGCGCAGAAGTCCCGAACGCGACGATGGTCAGGCTCACGATCAACGCGGGAACTCCAAGGCGCAAACTGAGATTTACCGCCCCCCGAACCAGCGCATCGCCAGCCAGCAACAGAATCAACAGGCCCAGCGCTGATAATACCCATGCGGTCATGTCCGCCCCCCTTTTTCGCAGGCACAGGGACCCTTGCCGATCCGAAAACGTCCACAGCGCTTGCACCGCGCTGACGCCAACCGCTTTTGCCCGGGAAACCTGAGTTTTCCGAACATCGCCAGAACGGCCATGCCAATGAGAAAAAGGGTGACAGCCTTGATGATCACGTCAAAGCCCGAAACGCGCGTAGGCTGCGCGTTCCTCTACGCCAGCGATAGCATCCTGCGCCACCTGTGCCCCAAACCGCGTCCAGATCGGGCGGCGCACGCCATAGCGTCGAAACTTGACCTTCTGGCCAAATCGTTCCTGCATCTTGGGCTTCAGATGACCAACTCCGTCGATCAGGCCAAGTTCGGTTGCTCGCTTGGCCAACCAGACCTCACCGGTGAACAAGTCCTCGCCCCGGTTTAATTTGTCTCCGCGGCGATTTCGAACATGAGCGATGAAATTAGCATGAATGTCTTCGAGAAGGACATTGAGTCGTTCGACATCATCCTCTTTTTCCGGCGCGAAAGGATCCAGCATCGATTTGGACTTTCCTGCGGTGTGCACGCGACGTTCAATCCCCTGTCGCGCCAGAAATACATGCGCTCCGAACCCGGCGGAAATCACGCCGATGGACCCCAGAACCGAGCTGTCATCAGCCCAGATTTCATCCGCCGCGACAGCGAGCCAATAACCGCCCGAGGCTGCCACATCCTCGACAAAGGCGAAAACCGGGATTTTCAGTTCTTCACTCAAACGCCGGATGCGGGCACCGATCAGTGAGCTTTGCACCGGCGAACCACCCGGCGAGTTGATCTCCAGTGCCACCGCAACGGGTTTACCCTTGCGAAATGCCTTCTCCAGCACTGGTGTCAGCGCATTGTCATTCAGCGACGCACGCCCGGCCATCCCGATGGCACCGGACAAACGGACCACGGCCACAACTGGCGGTTTTTTTAGAAACGGCAGGCGAAAGTTCATGGATGCCGATGTAGAGTGCGGCCAAGCCGTAAACAAGACGCCCCACGTGACAGAAGCGAAACGTGAACCAAATTCAAACAATCGGAGGGCAAAAATGCAACGCCCCCGTGCGATTTCAGCTACGAAGACGCCAACCTGTTTTGAAGATCCACCAGATGATTCCAAGGCAAATTCCGGTAAACACGACTATGGCCAGCAGGCTGAACCCGATGGGTACATCGGCCAATCCATAGAACGACCACCGAAATCCCGAGATCAGATAAACCACCGGGTTGAAGAGTGTAATCGTCTGCCAGACCGGAGGAAGCATAGAAATGGAATAAAACGTGCCGCCAAGAAAAATCAACGGCGTCACCACCAATTGCGGGATAAGAGACATCTGTTCGAAGTTACTTGCCCAGATGCCAACGATAAACCCGAGCAGCGCAAAGCTGAGGCACGACAAAATCAGGAACGCAGCCATGGCCAAGGGATGCTCTACCCGGATATCGACAAAGAAGGTCGATGTGACCAGAATCACCAGCCCGACAAACAACGCCTTTGTCGCGGCCGCTCCGACATAGCCGATAACGATTTCCAAGAAGTTCACGGGCGCGGACAGCAATTCATAAATCGTTCCAAGGAATTTGGGAAAGTAGATGCCAAACGACGCGTTCGAAATCGACAACATGACAACTGATAGCATGATCAGACCAGGAACAATGAACGCACCATAGGAGACGCCTTCGACTTCCTGAATGCGACTGCCGATAGCTGTTCCAAAAACCACAAAATAGAGCGATGTGGAAATCACCGGCGACAAAAAGCTTTGCGCCAGCGTGCGAAAGAAACGTGCCATCTCGAAGCGGTAGATCGCAGCGATTGCGGCCCAGTTCATTGCATGTCCCCCGACACCAGATTGACAAAGATTTCTTCCAGGCTGGATTGTCGTGTCTGCACATCTCTCAGAACAAGTCCCGCCTCTGCAACGTCGTTCAGCAACGTAGTGATACCGGTCCGCTCGGCATGGGTATCATACGTATAGACCAGCGCTTCGCCATTCCCGCTTAGTGACAGTTTGTGATGGCTAAGACTTTCGGGAACCGCAGTGATCGGCTCAGTCAGCATCACCTCAATCTGCTTTTGGCCCATCTGCGCCATAAGGGTGCTCTTGTCCTGCACCAACAGCAACTCGCCTTTGTTGATGACGCCTACCCTGTCGGCGATTGCCTCGGCCTCTTCGATATAATGTGTGGTCAGGATGATGGTGACGCCGCTCTGCTTCAGTTCAGCTACGATATCCCACATGTCCTTGCGCAGTTCCACATCCACGCCTGCGGTAGGTTCGTCCAGAAAAAGGACACGCGGCTCATGCGCCAGCGCCTTGGCAATAAGCACCCTTCGTTTCATGCCGCCGGACAGTTCCTTGATAGCGTTCTTGCGCTTGTCCCAAAGCGAGAGTTTGCGCAGGATACCCTCGATCTTTGCATCATCCATCCGATGCCCGAACAGCCCGCGCGAGAACCGGACCGTGTTCCAGACCTTTTCGAACGGTTCAAGCGCAATCTCTTGCGGAACCAGGCCAATCATTCGACGGGCCGATCGAAAATCGTTCTGAATGTCATAACCACCAACAGTCACAGTTCCCGACGATGGGGTAGTGATGCCGCAAATCGTGGAAATCAATGTGGTTTTGCCGGCGCCATTTGGCCCGAGCAAGGCAAGAATCTCACCTTCCTCGATGTCGAGCGTGACGCCTTTCAACGCCTCAAAACCGTCAGCATAAGACTTGCGCAGGTTCTTGATGGACAAAATGGTTGACATGCCTGTTCCCCGTTCTGCCGGAGACCCTATCGCGCGCCGGGCTGACAGAACAGGCCATTTGCGCACAGAAGCTTGCGCGATTGCGCAAATTCAGGACGAACCTGTCAGCTTACCAAGCCAGCCTTTCTTTCTGGCAGGCTCGTCTAACTCTTCCACCAGTTCAGCCGGGCCTTCGAGATGTGCCTGAAGGTTCTCGAAAAACTGATCCGCCATTTTCTTGGCAAACCCGTCGATCAGTCGGCTTCCCAACTGTGCAAGCTTTCCTCCAACCTTTGCATCGACATCATAGGACAACACAGTGCCACCACCATCGGCCGGAGCCAATGTCACCGCCGCCTCGCCCTTTGCGAAACCGGCAGCGCCTCCCTTTCCTTCCCCGGCGATGGTAAGACGCTCGTTTTTCAACATGCCGGACATGGTCACGGTGCCTTTGAAGGTTGCCTTGACCGGACCAACCTTTTGAACAACGGTCGCTTCATAACCGTCCTCCGGGTTTCCGGTGACCTCTTGCGCGCCAGACACGCATTCTTTGAGAACAGCAGGGTCCAGTAACGCCGCATAAACTTCCGCAGGTGTCGCCTGGATCTCCCGAGTATCACTCATGTGCATGCCTGCACCTCCTCTGCCGTCGTGCGTATCCGGTCAAAACCTTGCGCCAGAAGGCAGACCTGCGCAACAGGTACAACTCCGATATTGAGATTGGGAAATCCAAAATCCTTATGATAGCGGTGTTTCTACTTGGCAAAACATCAAGTCGTTCGCTGGGAGAGCCTACCGTGTCACATGTACAACAAAACCGGTCAGCCGCCGGTATCGCCTTTATCATTTGTGGCATGTTTGCGATTTCTGTCAACGACATGCTGATCAAGCAGTTTTCTGGCGATTATCCCTTGCACGAGATAGTGTTCCTGAGGTCGTCGATCGGCATGGTTCTATCGCTAGCGCTGGTATATTTCGAAGGTGGCGTCGGAATTTTGCGAACACGCCATCCATTTTTGCATACCGTGCGATGTCTTTTGGTCGTGATATCAAACATGACCTTCTTTGTTGCACTCGCCGCAGCACCGCTTGCCGATGCGACAGCGCTATTCTTTGCTGCGCCACTGTTCATTACCGTCCTTTCTATCCCGGTCCTTGGCGAGAAAGTCGGTCCGTTGCGGATCGGCGCAGTCGTCGTCGGATTTGTTGGCGTCGTCGTCATGCAACGGCATTGGCAAGGTAGCGACACGATGGATGCAAATCGGCTTGTATTGATGCTGCCGGTTCTTTCAGCGCTTGCCTATGCATTGAACCAACTCATGACACGAAAACTCGGCGCAACGACGTCGGCCTCGGCGCTGGCAACCTATATCCAAGGCATGTTCATCCTCGTCTCCGTTGGCTTCTATCTGGTTGCAGGTGATGGGCGCTTCGTAGCGGGGACAGACAACCCCAGTCTAAGTTTTCTTTTGCGTGCCTGGGTATGGCCTGCGAACGAAGATTGGGTTTTTGTGATTTGGCTTGGCTTGAACTCGGGAATCGTTGCCTATTGCCTGGCCCAAGCCTATCGGGTTGCCGACGCAGCAACTGTCGCCCCATTTGAATATGTCGGCCTGCCGATGGCCGTATTCTGGGGCTGGTTAATCTGGGGACAATTGCCGGGGACAGTGGTTTGGCTGGGCATGTCGATGATCATAGGGGCCGGGCTGTTCGTCTTTTTGCGCGAACGCCAAAAAGCGAAAGAAATTGCGCGCACCGAAATCAAAGCCCGATATTGATCTGTGGTCATTCACCGGCCATTCGCGAACGCTCGAAATGCCTGAAGGCGATATCGGTCGTGGCGATGTGCTGAGAAAAATCCTGAACCCGCCTTGGTATTTCCCTATAGAATGCAGCCAGTCCGGGTTCTACCTTTGAGGCCAGTTGCGCGCAGTCAGACGCCAACGCGGCCATGTCCCGAGTTTGTTCGGCATCTTGCAGTTTTTCCATCATCTTGGAATGGGCTTCTGCCAGCCTTGCAAAGCCCTGCGACGTCAAAACTTCCTGATCGCCAACAACAACAAAAATCGATTCTGGTTCGGATTTTCCCCTGAGGTGAACAGCACCTGCTTCCAACATGGCAAGCTTGCCTTTAGTCGCTTCGTAAACCGGCTTCGACACAACAATGTCATAGTTGACGTATCGGCAAGCGACCTCGAGACGCGAGGCAACATTTACCACGTCGCCAATGGCCGTGTAGTTGAACCTTTTTCGCGATCCGATATTGCCGACACAAGCGCTGCCAGTGGCGCAGCCAGTTGCCAGCGCCAAAGAGGCCTGCCCGTCCATCTTTTGGGAGGCGTTGAATTCGGCCATTGCCCGCCGCATCGCCAATGCGGCACACACCGCCCGCGCCGGGTGGTCCTCAACCGGCAACGGTGCATTCCAGAACGCCATGATGGCATCACCGATGAACTTGTCGATCGTTCCCTTTTCCGCAAGAATTTGTTCTCCCAGTTTGGAAAACAACGCGTTCAGCAATGTCACGAGTTCGGACGCGGGTAGTATTTCAGACAAAGGGGTGAAACCGCGAATGTCCGAGAACATGACGGTTATGTCCTGCGTTTCACCGCCAAGTTTCAAGGCCTGACCGCTCGCTTCCATTTCGTCCAGAATCTCTGGAGCGACATAGTGGGAAAACGTCTGCCTGATCGCGCGCTTGTCGCGCTCGGTCACGATGTACTGATACCCGGCCAGCAATCCGAAATTCGCCATTCCACCAATTAGTGGAAATGTCACATCAAATAAGATGGAGTTGGAGTGAAAGGCAAACCAGCTCACCCCGACAACCGATGCCGCCGCAATCCCACCCGAGACGAATGATGGGACCGCGCCTGAGCCGGACATGACGCTGGTCACTATCAATCCCAATGCGATGAACGCGATCAATTCCAAGGCGGCCGTAACATCGCTGCGGCGCAGAACCTCTCCGAGAAGGATTTGCTCGATGATCTGGGCATGGATCGATACGCCTGGAACCGACTCTCCCAGAGCGGTTTCGCGGATATCCAGCAGGCCCGCAGCTGATGTACCCACCAATATGATCCGACCTTGGATTTCTTTCTGAAAAGCGGAATCCAGACCCGTCTTCAGGACATCCTTTGCTGAAAGGTAAAGTCCGGGATCATCGCGTCTGTATCGCACCCATATCTCACCGTTTTCCGTTGTCGGCACCTGAAAGCCACCGAAGTCCAGCGAAAGCATGACACCGGGTTCATCCTGGGAACCCTCGACAAAGATATTAGCTACGCCGGTGGCAACACGCAGAACTTCGACATTCAGACTGGGCAAGGCCCCGGTGGGCCCCATCCACAAAAGGGGAACCGTGCGGACCACACCAAGCCCACCGAGCGGCGAGACGTTTACACCGCCAATCCCTAGCGCTGTTTCTCCCAAAGGCGTTGCCAGAGGTGTCCAACTGGATACACGAGGCAACCTTGACGTCGGGCGCTCACCAATCTCGACGATGCCGGTCTTCGGCGCTACTTCGAAACCGTCACTTTGCAGTCTGGCCGCTACACCAAGAACTACCGGCCATTCTGCAATGGTATTTGCAAACCGGATATCGTTGTCTAAGAGGGTTGCCGCAATATCATCCCGCAACAGTTCCTTGAAAGCCGGGTCCTCCGATAATCGCGCGGGGGAATACCTGTCCGGTTCGGCAAACAGAATATCAAACGCAATGGCCGCCGCCCCATATTCTCCAAGCCTTTGGACAAGCTCGGCCAGCTTCGTGCGCGGCCAGGGCCAATGACCGATTTCAGACAATGAGGCTTCGTCGATATCGACGACACGGACCGGCAGTTCAGGATTGAAGTCTCGGGGGGACAACCGCTGCAGATAATCGAAATAGATCATCCGTGCGGCCTGAACCGGATAAGGATCCGATATCCGCAGCAGGCACCCCAAAAGGATCAGCAACAGCCCAATACCCCGAAACGTCCAATTGCGCTGCTTGCTTGCGGTCAGCCAGGCCATGTCACTCAGCTTTCGATCCCGGGCGCATCAACCTCTTCCTCCTTTCTCGCCCGATGACCCGTTTCCACCGCCATTGCTTCCGGCACCGACCTCGCCACGACCGGCAGAGCTTCCGCGCCCGGCGCTTTGTCCCGGCGATCCACCAACCCCAACGCCTTTGCCATTTCCTGAACCGGCGGAAGAAGCACTTCCTTTACCTCCGCCCGGCGCCGACCCTGAATTACCTTGCCCCGCACTTTGACCGGGACCATCGCCGGTTGCTCCTGTATTTGGGCCATTTCCGCCGCGATTGGCGGCACCCTGCCCATTCCCGGCGCCAGTACCATGCTGACCGTCACTCACCGCGTTCCCTTGGCCACGACTGTTGCCACCGGCTACACCGCTCTGCCCCGGGAAGCCCAGAATGCCTGGTGGCTCGGGCTGAGGTGGCGAAGGCGGTTCGGTCGCCGGAGGGGATGGCGGAGGATCAGAAGGTGGGGTTGCTGTATCGACCACGGGTGGATCTGGCGTAACCGGCGTTTTAGGTACGGGTACAGCGCGAATTGGGATGATGCCCGCCCCAGTTGGCACAACAGCAAAGCTTCCACAACCGCCGACATCTGCCCGAAAGGCAGGATCCAGTTGGCTTTGGGACAGGATGAACGGAAATCCGTTGTTCAACGCACGAACAGCCTGTTGGTTATCGATCGGACGACCGACACCGCCCCCCGGCGTTGTGGCAACCATCGAGCATTGCCCTCGCACGAACGAGCATCTGTTGCGTATGCCGCACATCCGGACGGTGCCTTCGAGGATCACCATCGTGCTTTGTTGTTCACCCAGAACCCAAACATCAAAAATTGTTCCGCGGACACCCATGGTCGCGGTCGGCGTCGTGATCGAATAGGCCGACTTCCGGCTGTTTCCGGATATGAAACGGAAACTACCCCCCAGCGCCTTGACCGCAAAATTCCTGGCGGCCTGATCGCCACGCATCATCGAAACATCCAATACCATGCGTGTATTGGGGCCTATTGCAATCTTGGTTTCGTCGCTGAACAGGATCTGAACGACCCCGTTACCATCCGTTGTAATGACGTCGCCGTTTTCGACGACCATTCCGGCACGCATCACACGATCATCCCCGCCAGATGTCACACTGGCCCCCTGGCGGACGTCTATCACTTTGCCGATTGCAGCAAACACCCGACTGGCCGGGAATAAGACAAGCAGAAAGAGGACAAAAGCTCCAGCAAGACGCAAACAGGTCAACCCACACCCCCTCCATGAGGTACACAACACCCACCCAGGGCTTGGGTGAGGCAGACCCTTGCCGGGCCTGGAGGCGCCTGTATTGGCTCTATAATGCCACTAAATTGACACAACTATGCCGCATAGTCGGAGAGTTTTGCAAGAGTTCGCCTACGTATGCGTTTGTCCATTGCGCACCACGACAGTCACATTTGATTGTCGATATTGAAGCTTGACCGGCGGAAAACCGTGCCAATAATCATCCGTGATCTTTCATCAGCCGCTGTTTTTGGCGAGACCAATCGCGTTTCGCCTCGGTTTCACGCTTGTCGTGCAACTTTTTGCCCTTGGCTATTCCGATCTTAATCTTCGCCAGTCCCTTGTGGTTGAAATAGAGCACCAGCGGAACCAAGGTCATTCCCTTGCGTTGGGTAGCGTTCCACAGATCCGACATCTGTTTTCGTGATACCAACAACTTGCGTCGACGGCGTTCTTCGTGCTTGAACACTTTGGCCTGTTCATAGGGCGGGATATAGGAGTTGACCAACCATAATTCACCGTTTTCCACCGCTGCGTAGCTGTCGGCGATGTTCGATCCACCCGCGCGCAGGGCCTTGACCTCGGACCCATCAAGAACAACGCCGCACTCGATATCGTCCTCGATAGCATAATCGAAGCGCGCGCGCCGGTTCTCGGCGATCACCTTGTAATTCGGGTCTGATTTCGGTTTGGCCATAACGCTGTGATTTAGGGGCCTTGCAACACCCATGCAAGCGGTTTGATCGCAAAAGTTGCGAAGGTACGCCATTTGAAAAATCAACAATGGATTGAAAATTACCCAAGCAGAAAAGCCCGCCTAACGGCGAGCTTTGAACTCGATTTCAATGCTCTTACACCGACATGCAAATATACTTCATTTCAAGATAGTCCTCGATCCCATGGTGGCTGCCTTCGCGACCGAGACCAGACTGTTTGACGCCGCCGAATGGCGCGACCTCTGTTGAGATGATGCCGGTATTGACGCCCACGATTCCGTATTCCAGCGCCTCTGCAACCTTGTAAACCCGGCTAAGATCCTTGGCATAGAAATAGGCGGCCAGCCCGAAAATCGTGTCATTGGCCATCGCTATCACATCATCCACGTCATCAAACTTGAAGAGGGGGGCAAGTGGGCCGAAAGTTTCTTCCTGTGCGACTTTCATGTTCTGTGTCACACCTGTCACAATCGTTGGCTGAAAGAATGTACCCCCCAAATCGTGGGGCAGCCCACCAGTCAGAACCGCGCCGCCATGCGAGGTAACATCCTTGATATGCTCGCGCACCTTTTCAACGGCATCAGCATTGATCAATGGCCCGGTCGTTGTGCCTTCGGCCAAACCATCGCCAACCTTGAGGGCCTCAACTGCCGCCTTCAGCCTGGCTGCGAATGCGTCATATACACCGGCTTGGACATAGATCCTGTTGGCACAAACACAAGTCTGGCCGTTATTGCGGAACTTGCACATCATTGCGCCTTCGACGGCTGCATCCAGATCGGCGTCGTCAAACACGATGAATGGCGCGTTCCCACCCAACTCCATAGAGCATTTCATCACCTGATCGGCTGCCTGACGCAGCAGTATACGGCCAACTTCGGTCGAACCGGTAAAGGTCAGCTTGCGAATGCCCGGGTTTTCGCAGAATTCCTTGCCGATCTCGCTGGCGCGTGAGGACGGAACCACGCTAAACACGCCTGCTGGAATACCAGCCTGCTCTGCCAGCACAGCAAGAACCAACGCAGACAACGGCGTTTCTGCGGCAGGGCGCGCGACGAACGCGCAGCCAGCGGCCAGCGCCGGACCCGCTTTGCGGGTAATCATCGCGTTGGGGAAGTTCCACGGAGTGATCGACGCTGCAACACCAATCGGCTGTTTCAGCACCATGATCCGCTTGTCCCGCTGATGCCCCGGTATGGTCTCACCATAGATGCGTTTGGCCTCTTCGCCAAAGAATTCGATGAAGGACGCACCATATCCGATCTCGCCAATCGCTTCGGCCAGCGGCTTTCCCTGCTCGGCGGTCAGGATTTTACCCAGGTCCTCGGCATTTTCCATCATCAGATCATACCAGCGACGCAGGATCGCAGCGCGTTCCTTGCCAGTGTATTTCGCCCACTCTTTCTGTGCCGCCTCTGCTTGCGCAATCGCTCCCGCAACCTGTGCCCGGCTGACATCCGCCACCTCGGCCACAACATCGCCGCGTGCAGGATTGGTCACGGCAAACGTCCCGTTTTCGCCATCAACCCATTGACCTCCGATAAAGGCTTTGGTTGCCAGCAGTTCCGGTTTCTTCAGGAGCGATTTGAGATCGGTCGTCGTATCCAGCATGGGTCAGCCTCCGGCTAGAGAATGGTTTCGCCCACTCAATCAAGTGGTCTGGCACTTGTCTATGTCCACTCGGCCCTATGAATCAATCCAGATTTGATCAAATTTTTCATCTGACCAAAACATAACGAAAACTCCCGCTTGATCGACTCTCTGCGATAGTACAGATTGCGCGCGGGCCCTGGCGATGGCGTCGCCTCATGCCGCAATGCATGCGCCCACTTCCCCGTCCTGAACGCCGGGACCTTCTGTCAAGGAGGGTCTTATGACCGCACGTCCGGAATTCTACCGTTATCACAACGGCCAACAAACCCAATTGCAGTTCGAGGACACCGAATACGAGGCCAGACTGAAAGGCTTGCGCGCGCGCATGGCCGATCTAGGTGTTGGTGCCGCCGTTTTCACGTCGATGCACAACATCGCTTATTATTCGGGCTTTCTGTATTGCGCTTTTGGCCGCCCCTATGGCTTGGTCGTCACCGAAACAGAGTCGGTCACAATAAGCGCAGGCATCGATGCTGGCCAGCCATGGCGGCGATGCTATGGCGACAACATCACCTATACCGACTGGCAGCGCGACAATTATTGGCGTGCCATTCTATCGGTTGCCGGCGAAGGCCAGGTGGTCGGTTATGAAAGTGACCACCTGAGCCTGATGCAGCGCGACAAGCTGGAAAACTTTCTCAAGCCCTCGGCCATGGTCGATATGTTCGAAACCACCATGCGCCAACGGATGATGAAATCGCCCGCAGAAATCGCGCTGATCCGCCACGGTGCACAGGTCGCGGACGTGGGTGGTTATGCCATCCGCGATGCTGTCAAGGCTGGTGTGCGAGAGATTGACGTTGCGATGGCGGGCCGTGATGCAATGGAATTGGAAATCGCAAAACGGTTTCCGGATGCCGAGTACCGCGACACTTGGGTCTGGTTCCAGTCCGGCATCAATACCGACGGCGCACACAACCCAGTGACAGGCCGCGTTCTGCAGCGCGGTGATATCCTCTCTTTGAACACCTTTCCCATGATCTCGGGTTACTACACTGCTCTTGAACGGACGATGTTCGTTGAGGAAGTCGACGAAGCCAGCCTGAAAATCTGGCAAGCAAACGTCGCCGCTCATGAATACGGCATGAGCCTGTTGCAGCCCGGTGCAAGCTGCGCCGAGATCACCCACAAGATCAACGACTTTTTCGCCGAACGCGACCTGCTGCAGTATCGCACTTTTGGCTATGGCCACTCGTTCGGCGTGCTGTCGCACTATTACGGCCGCGAGGCTGGGCTGGAACTGCGCGAAGACATCGACACGGTTCTGGAACCGGGCATGGTTATTTCGATGGAACCAATGTTGACGATTGCGGATGGTCAACCCGGCGCTGGGGGCTATCGCGAGCACGACATTCTGGTCATCAACGAAGACGGCAACGAAAACATCACCGGCTATCCCTATGGCCCGGAGTTCAACGTCGTTGGCTAAGCGGGTTTGGCCCTGATGGGCCAAGCCTCCGGCGGGAGTATTGGAAAAAGATGAAGGGGCTGCCCAAGATCGGGCGGCCCTTTTGTTTGATAACGGGGCGCGACGTCGCAGGGGCGCCCTGTTCCGCCATATCTCTTTTCTTTTCGGAGAAGGTTTGTCAGAGTTCGCGTGAAAATTGAAAAGGCAGGGATGTAAATTAACTTAACATACCCTATCTCTAGCTTGAATAAGAAAAAACGAGAGGGCAAAATGTCGAACCAGCAATTTGAAGCGTTGATTGAAGATACACAGAAGAAGGTCCGCGAAAGCCAATCGCAGATCGAGGGGCTGACCTCGCGCATCGAAGCGGCACGGGCCAAGATCGGCACCGCCGAGGCCGATATCGACATCGAAAACGCCACGCTTGAGGATGTGCACGCCCATACCGAGGTCATGAACGCCAATATTGCCGAGCTGATCATGGGGCTGGACGACGTCACCAACGCGTTTTCCAAGGATTTCGACGAGATGCGCTCGAAAACCGGGTGGGAGAGCTTCGTGGGCATCTTCGCCAAGGCCAAGTCCGAGTCGATGCGGCAAGAAAGGATGCGTACCGCCAATATCGACGACAAACTGCAAGACCTGATCGCCAAATCCGACGTGATTGTAAAGCTGCTGGAAGGGCAGTTGTCGGTACTGGAAGAGCAGCGTGTGAAGGTCGAGGACAACCTGACGGCGACGCTTGATGACCGCGAGTTCACGGTTCAGGAGTTAGAGGCGCTGCGCGCAGAAATACAAGGCATGGACCCGACCATCATCACGCTGGAAAACAAGATCAGCGTCGAACAGGACGCCGCCGCGCGGACCCAGCTGGAGACCGAACTGGCCGAGTTGAACAAGCAATACAACGCCAAGGTTCAGGAAGAACAGGTCAAGCTGGCTAAATCGCAGACACTGGAGCGTTATATCGAAAAGGGCAAAACCTGGGTCGACTCGCTGCAGAACCAGGCGGCGACGCAGATGGTGCTGATCAACAAACTACAGACAGACACGCAGCAGCGCGTGGTGCTGTATGACGCCCTGACCAAATCGCTGAAAACCGCGCAGCAGCAGGACGTGGCCCACCGCATCAACGAGATTGGTGTGCAAACCGATCAGGAGGCGCAAACCGCCATGGCCGCCATCGGCACCGCAACCAACCAGAAGATGGCCGACATGCTTGAGGCGCATGAGGACCACATGGTCTTTGCCCGCGACGTGCTGGAGAAAAAGGCCAAGGCGGATGAGCGGTTCGCGCGCCGATTTGCCTCGATTGTCGAGAAGCATGATAAGAATTTGTATGGTGGTTAAGTGCGTTTTGCTTACCAGCAGTTAGTATTGATGGTCTTGAGCCCTGGTCCACTTATGGTTCCAGAGTTTTTAGAAAAGTTGGGTGTAATAGAGCATAAGCCGATCTATCCCGAGACTATCCAGATACTGCTTTCGATGGCTTTTGGCGCTTGGCTCATTCGGTTTTTGTGCTGGCTGAGTTGGGGTAGCGAGAGGGGGCTTCGTTTTCAGCGCTTAGTTGGGATTAATCCCGAGGTTGTGCTGTATAGTATTGGCTCGCCGCTATATCGTTGGTGGTTTCACATCGACAAAAACGGGAAGGACTTGGACGCTCCAAGATGACCGATAGAAGCCCCACCCAAGACCATGTCGGCCTGACCGACACTTTCGCCTCGCGCCGGTATTTCCGGAAATTTGAGGTGATCACCGTCCACCTCCTGCGCGTGGCCGCGACGATGGAGGCCGAAGGCGCGATCAGCAAACAAGAGGTGCGGATCGTGTCGCGCTACCTCTCGGGGTTGCTCTACACCTTCCGCGCGCTTTCCATGAAATACCTGCTGGTCGGGCGCGATACCGGGCGGTTCTTTGGCAGCCTTGCCATGGACAAGCGCGACAGCGGATTTCCGGTGGCGGCCGAGTTGCTGACCATGGCCAATGACGCGCAACAGGCACAGGTGCATCTGGCGAATATGCCCTCGGAAGATGACCTGAAAACCGACATGGTCCGCACGATCATTGGCGACCGGGAAATTCCGACCAAGCTACAATTCGCGCTGTCGCAAAGGCTCTATTACGAAGAGTTGCTAAAGGGTCAGCTGTTCTGGGCCCGCAACGATCCCGAATGCCACTGGATCGGCAACGAAGGCGAGCGGCGCAAGTTCATGATCCATTGGGCGGTCTATGACA
The DNA here is from genome assembly GCF_059612585.1 of Ruegeria sp. YKSF57. Classification (NCBI taxonomy): domain Bacteria; kingdom Pseudomonadati; phylum Pseudomonadota; class Alphaproteobacteria; order Rhodobacterales; family Roseobacteraceae; genus Ruegeria; species Ruegeria sp. YKSF57. Next base: position 51,300 of record NZ_JBXWQW010000012.1, read on the forward strand.
GCCAGATCAATCTGCCGGTCATCTACCTGATGCAGTTGGAGGACAGCGGCAAAACCGCCCTGCCCAAGGACCAGCGCCGCTGGCCCGAGGTGCAGGCACATCTGATGGCGCAATCCTTGGGCGGGTTGAAACTCGTGACGATCGCCAAGGGCTTCGATCAGGATTTCGACGATCTGCACCCCAAACACCTGCGCCGCATCCATGTGGGCCCGATGTATTCCTCGGCCTATACCGAACAATCCGGCCCTTTGCGGCAGGTGCTGGAGGACGCGCAGTCTCCGCAAGGGCAGGATTGGGCGCTGGCCTGGACCAAGGAAGAGTTGGAAAGCGAAGAGGTGATCGAAGAACGCGCCGGATGGTTTTCCACCGTCGAGCGCGAGGTTTTTGCGCTGGATCCGTTTGGTGGGCAAGGGGCTGAGACCGGGGCCACACGCACCCAACGCTCGATCATTCTACCCCAGCGCCCGTTTCAGGTGCTGGCCGAACGCAACCCGCCGGGATTTGCCGATGTGCGTAAGTTCGTCGTCAGCAAGACCGGGCAGGTGTTGAGGTACTAAATGAATAAATTTCTCTTAGCCCTTCTATGTCTACCGCTGTCAGGATGCAGCGGGTATCTGGTAGAGGATTTTGAGACCTTCCGCTCACGGATCGCCGAAGATTATCCCGTTGGCAGTTCGGAAGACATGCTAGCGCGGGACCTACGTAGACACGGTTTCAGAAAAAGCGGACCTGCTTTCATTCCCACGGCAAATGATCCGGATCCGCTGCCTGTCTGTTTTAATAGAAACATGAGTTACGGATTTTGGGCGGGAGGCCGGCGCTGGGTTTGTGCCCGGCTAGACGAAAACCAAACTATTACCGAGATTAAAACCTATGAATTAGTTGCTGGATTGTAAGGGCTTTTGAAATGAGTTTGACGTCAGATCAGATGGAATTGCGCGAAGACGACATTCGCAAGCACTATCCGGCGGCGACCGCCTTGCTAAACGGGTTCGAGCATGCGCCGCGAATTGCCAAGGCGGTAGAAGCCACCGTTGAGCGCTCTCCGGGCGTTTCGACTGGTCGACGGTTTCGCTCGACGACACCGGGGTTGGTGACACGCCGGACCGTGCGCGCAGACGGGGTGCATCTGGTTGAGCGGATCGAGGCGTCGGACGATGGTGACGCCTTGGTTTCGCCGCCGCAGGCAACTGCACAACAAGCGATCCGCCGCGCCATCGCAATCGCTCTGGCCGTGGCCGACACCTATGCGGAACAGACCCCATTGGCCGACCTGAAACGCGCCAATCTGGCCGGGGATCTGCCAGCTGCGCGCAAGACCGAGTTCTCGGAATTGCTGACGGCTGAGGCGCTGATCACGTCGCACACCTTCGGCAATGCGCTGGCCTATCTGATGTCCTCGCACCTAGGCGAAACCACCGTCGATATCGGCGAGATCGAAGAGGTCCTGACCGACAATGGCCAACTTGCCCTGCACGGCGCGCTGTGGGAGCTGGACCAGACGCTGGCCAAACACGCCCCCGACGACGCCCATCTGATCGCGGCCACCGGTGCCTATGCCGAGCAACTGATGGAGAAATCCGCCCTGCGCGCAGGGTCCGCAGGTCATCTGGCCCCGTTCCAGAGCGCAGCCTGGCATATCGAGGCCGACGACCTGACGATCCGGGGGTTCGAGCCGGCCTCCAAGGCAAAATCCACCACCTTGACCATGACGTTCAAGAAGCCGAACGAGGTGGTCGGCAACCATATCGCCAAGTATCAGGCGATGAAGCTGGCGAAGATGCTGATGGCCTACGACTTCGACCGCCGCCTGAACCCGTTTGCGGAACTTGGCGGGTTCATCTTTACCTTCATGGGTGACGGCAAACCGGGCACCGGCAAGACCACCCTGATCCAGATGATGGCCGGGCTGATCAACGAGTATTGCCAGAACGCGGGCTATCCGTTCCGCTATCAGAACCTGAGCACCGACAATATCGACAGCTATCAGGGCAAGTCCGGCCAGAACGCCAAGGCGTTTATCAACACGATCATCGACCCCTCGGTTATCGGTTTCGGCACCATCGACGATATCGACCAACTGGCGGGTAAACGCGGCGACCGGCAGTCATCAGCCGGGCAACTGGAAATTACCGCCGTGCTGATGGAAAGCTTTGCCGGGGCCAACACTGTTGTGCGCGGCAATTGCACCTTTGGCATGTTCTCGAACTACCCCGAGAATGTGGACGACGCCCTGCGCCAGCGGGCGGGCGCGCGGTTTCTGGTGGACGGCCCGCAGACGCGTGAGGATTACATCGACATCCTGCACCTGTTGATGGGCCGCAACCACGACATTCCGCTGGGCGAACACGAGGCCTATGCCGCGCAGGAAATCAAAAAGGCCGTCGCCGCCAGTTTCGAAAGCCATTCCCGCCCGCATGAGGATGCTTTGTTGCAGGTCTATGACCGGGTCTCAGGCGAGATCGGTCAGATGGACACAATCGCCAAGCTGGGCACTTACCTCAAGGCGATCCAGCAGGCGGATGAACGGTTCACCGGTCGCGCGATCAAGAACATCACCGACGCGGTCAAGGTCCGCGCGATGGATTTCGAACTGCCCGACGAATGGATGGAGAACCCCGACCTGTTCCTGTTCCGCGACTACGACACCAAGAAGGCCATGATCGAGGACCTGCGCCAGCCGATCACGGTCGAGATGGTGATCCAGGAGATCAACCGCTACGCCGACAGCGAGTTCCGCTATGCCGACAAGAGCGACGAGGTCGCCATCGAGAGCGCGGTGCGTGAGATGGGCCGGATGGAAGAGGCCAAACGGCGGTATCTGGAGGCGAAGGGGTGACCTTTTTGATCGCCATAGGTTTTCCGCTTCTGCTGAGTGCTGTGGTTTCCATACCAATGGGTTTTCGGGCCTATCGCACGGCTCGTGCTACCAAAGAAAATGGAGAGAAATGGCTTCTTCCATTTTTGGCCTATGGTGGGGCTTGCGCTGTTCTGGCAATTCTTGTCAGCTATGTTTTGATGGATGTTTTTGTCGACCGCATTTCCGTGGATGTTGGCAACGCAAATCCCGCAGATGTTATGGTCTATTTCCAGCTACAGTTTGGGTTGATTTCAGTACCCCTTGGTTTCACCATCATTTTTGCGTTCGCAAAAGGATTGCGCGCATGAGTTTTGAAACAAAGGGAATCGTGATTCTGGTTGAGGGTGACATCGCGGCGCAGCCGCGACGCGCCCGACCCGCCCCCCAGGGCGGGCGCGTTCCGCACCCACCCTCGGGCCGGGCGCATCGCTACCGTTGTGCGGAAAGGCAAACGCCATGATCCGCCTCATCGAAAAGGGCCTGATGTTCGGCAACCTTGTCCACATCTCCAGCCCGGCTCTGGTTCAGAGGTATAACCGCGCGCTGCAGCATCTGGCGGGCAAGACCACCGCTCTGACTGATTTCCATGTGGATATCTCGGGCTATTCGCCGGAGGTGGGGATTGAGTTGGAGGATGAGCTCTACCTCAACCCCAACGGGGTCAACCGGCAGTTCATCCTTCTGACGACCGAGCAGAAACGCGCGCCTCTGCTGAACGTCAAATTCTCGACCTCGCGCGATATCCTGCGCGAGTTCATCGAGATGAACGAGGCGCAGCTGTTTGCCCTGACCGCCACCGATGCCGTGGCCGGAGAGTTGGTGAACTCGGTCTTCAAGCTCACGACGCCCAATGATCTGCTGAACCTGCGCAAGATCGAGATTGAGGCTGATACCGCAGGCGGCACTCTGCGCAAGGCGCAGCAACTCGCGGGCATGGTAGAGCGGTTCAAGACCGAAGAGGACGCCTGGTTCGACGACGTACTGATCGCCAGGATGATCGAAACCGCCAAAGAAACCGGCGACGTCACGCGCAACCCCGTCCATCTGCGCCACACGGCCTTTGAGCAGCGCAATTTCTGGACGGCCCATTTCGGCGGGCTCTATTTGTTTCCCGATCTGGACCACCCGGCGGCGATATGTGCAGGCACGAAACCGGATGACCTGCCGATCCGCTACGTCTTTGATCTGACCGAGCGGAACCGGATCGCCAAGTTTCTGGACCTCAACGACTTGGTCGAACCTATCGTCAAGGCGCGTGGCGTCGACGCGGCAGCGATCCTGCGGCAAAAGATGGATTTCATCACCATCGACACCGCTGCTGGCGCGGGCATCGACCTGACCGGGCTGGATCGCACCGACATGCGCCGTCTGGCACGCAATCATGCGGACCGGTTGCCGGAAGCTTATCACGGGTTGGCGCAATTGCTGCGCTGGGCCGAGGATGGAGGGTCGTGGCCGCGCATTACCTCGGACCACCCGGCCTATTTCTACACGCTGCGCGCGGCGGACACGCGCGACCGTGATCTGGTCAACATGCTGCTGACCGAGCTGGCGCCGCTTGACCCGCGCCAGATGTTCATCTGCCACAAGGAACTGTTTTATCGAACCTATGCGACCTGGCCGGATGCCAAGCGCGCCTATGTGGCAGATTTCCTTGCGCGGGAATATCAGGTGGACAAGGCGGGCGCGCGCGCCGCACTCTTCGGGCACGAACCCGATATGAGCGGCGAGGACCAGGTGAGCGAAGACATCATTCACCGCGCCGGCCCCTGGGGCGCGATCAGGAGAGGTTGAGATGCTGGGTGCGCTGCGGCTGATATTCATTTTGCTTGTGCTGCAGACGATTGCCTATGTCGTCCTGTCGATCTATTCCCGCAATGTCCGGCGCGACAAGCTGGAAACGTGGTGGGATGAACAGCGCAAGACGGGCAACAAAGAAGCGTTTGTGGAACGCGGGCTCAAGGTCTATGACAATTCGTTCCGTCGCAAACTGATCCTTGGTGTCTATATCATACCGTGGGTGGCAATCGCGGTATTGATCTATATCGTGAATTACATGTGAGGACCCTCAAATGGTCTATGTCAAATGGGCAATCATCCTGATCTTCTGGGTTACACTGGGTGCTTTCCTGCAATACTCCCTGCCCCAACATGACGTGGTGCGCATCGTCAACACCTATGAGGAACGGCAGGACCTGACCGACTGGACCCGCATCTTCTGGTCAGAACCCGAGGATCAATCGACCAGCCTGTCAAACCGCGACGTGCAGTTCATTCAGGCAGTACGGGCCAACGGCAAGCCCATCGTCTATCGCAACGAAGATACCGGCTGGGGCTGGCCGCCGTATTTCAAATTTGACACCGCCAATCTGTATACTGAGGCGAATGACGCCATTTCGACCAAGGACAATCCCGAATGGGTGGCCGTCACGCATTATGGTTGGCGAAACGAATTCCTGTCGATCTTCCCGAATGCGATCATCATCAAGCCGGTCGACGGACCAGATGCCCGCATCATCCCGTGGTTCAACATCTTCTTCCTAACTCTGTTTTTCGCACTTGTTTGGGCCATCTGGGTGCGCTGGCGCCGGTTCCGCAAAGCACGGATCGATCCGATGATCGACAGCGTCGAGGACAGTCTTTACGCGGCTGGCGACGCTATTGATGAACGGCGCGGTCGGTTGCGCCGTTGGTTGGACAGCTGGAAGTCCAAGTAAGCCGGCAGAACCGCCCTCAATCGGAAAACAGATAATCTACCGACAATATTTCTAGCGCCAGTTCTTGCGGAATCCGCAGAACCTCGGCCAGTTTTTTTGCGTTCTCTTCTTTCGGGTGTGTTTCACTAATCCTGCTGTAGTTTTGAAACCCGGCATCGCGAATACAATCGGCCTCATGAGCGATGTCGTTTCGGATCGTGGGCAAAAGTCGGTCCAGATGTGCTGGCGGTGTATGCTCTCCGGCCAATCCGACGCGATGGGCATGGCCCACGAGATATTCGTCGGTGTATTCACACTCGATTTCCAGGAGGCGGGTCACCGAGCGGTCAGAGCAAAAATCCTCGATAAGATCCAGATTCGCAGGGTCCAGGCAGATCACGAGACAGTTGGATTCGAAGTAATCGAACAACATCCGCAGCAACGCGCGACAATGGCGGCTGCGCTTGTACAAAGCCGATTCAATACCACCAAGATCCGGCAGGAGAGTGTCTTCCTCGTTGAACAGATACTCGACCACCGGAAAGTTGGTGTGACTAGATATCTGGTCTAGCAGGCGTTTGGCGACATGCCACTTCTTGCAGATCAGGATTATCAGTTCCCGATCCCGCCCCAGAGTGCTTTCCGTCTCCCAGAATCGCTGACCGAACCGCCGCCCAATCCGTCCCCGGCTGGTCAGGTAGCTGTATAGATTGCCCCCTTCGTTCGATATCTGAAACGTCACACCCGTCGCCGCATAAAGCTGCCCCAACCTTTTCTTGAGCTCCAAAGCTTCGGCGCTGATCTTGCGGGCGAATAGGAAGTCCTGGCACAGCAACAGATCGTAGTGATCATTGTAGAATGTAACCGGCATGCCATAATCCGAAAACATCAGAAATGTGAGCGTTCTGCTTTCGATTTCGGTTCGGGGAATGAGATGGCGCACGAGCGTCTGGAAGAAAGTCTCGTCGGGTATCCATGTGGTTCTGAAGAACCGCATCACGTCGCGCCTTACGCGGGTGACTTCCAAGATTTTCTCGATGGTCTGACGGCGCAGGCACCACCACTGGCTGCCGATCATGATCTGAATATCCGAGGGTATGTCCCGCGACAGCCCAAGTGATTTCTGCAGTTCATACGACCTGTAAAACCACCACGCCTGCGACCGTTCGTTGAAGAAATGGCGATATATCAGCCGTTCTTCCTTCATTCCGGTTTTGATCCAGTCGCTTTCAAAAAAATCAAAGCTTTCAATGAAATCCTTGTCGTTAGCATCCAGAAAACCATGCGCGTATTCAGCCGTCTTTATCGCCATGCAGTCCCCAGACAGCATATAGAAATGGCTGGCATGCGGAAATGCCTCGACGGCGGCCTCGACAGCGTAAAGCGAAGCTTGCACCAAGGACCATTCGCCCCAACCGCATTTGATGCGTTTACGGGCAAACGTCACGTTCGGATTGGGTGACAGGGCAGACCGAATACGTTCGAATTCCGCGCTTCCCGCCCTGGCATCGAAATGAATCGCGATATAGTCGCCCGCCGCCGTCAGTTGCTCTGACTGGGCAATGATCGCCTCGGGGTCCTTGTGGCACAAAAGGATATACGCAATTCTAGCCATTTCTTTGGACGATGTGCCTTATTGCTGCTCTTGGAACACCCTGATAATGCGAACGAGCGATTGAATAAACTCGGTATTTTTGCTTTTTTGAACATAACGCCTGCCGATTGAATTGAAACGAAGCAGGTATTGGAGGCACGGCAGATGGGATTTCCCGGCACTTGGATGACGGAAAGTGAAAGCATGGTGTATCGCGTGGTGCCGAAATGCGCCTGCTCGACCATCGGCCAGATCATGTATTATTCGGATCACGGCAGGTTTTTCGACGGCGACATCCATGATGCTCAGGACGGCTTGCATAAATGGGCCTTTGACGATAGCCAGGAGCCGATCAGCCGCAATGTGAAATCTCACAGTTCTTTTGCTTTCACCTGCGTACGCAACCCATATACGCGGATTCTCAGCTCGTTCTTCGACAAGATTTGCGGAATCCAGCGCAATGGGAAAAGGTACCGTGGCAACCTGGTTCCGTCACTAATATACAACTACGGTATCGAAGTTGGCGGTGACGACGGCAAACAGGACTTCGACCAGATCAAGAGCTTTCGTCGCTTCCTGCTGTTCGCACGCGACACGATCCGCTGGCGACGCCCGATGGATCCAGACATTCACTGGTCGGCCATGTCGGGACACATCTCCACCTTCATTCTAAATGGCGGAAAATACGACCGGATTTTCTGGACCGAGAATTTCAATGACGGCATGCAGGGTGTCTTGGACAGTATCGATGTCCGGCATCCGGTCGATCTGGCAGAAATTCCACGCTTCAACGAATCCGAAGGGCACGGCCCAAAACGCGCCCATCCGGTCGAGGACTATTTTGACGATCTGTCGATGCATCTTGTCTATGAAATCTACAAGCGCGATTTCGAGCTGTTCAAATACGACTTCGCGAACCCCGCCAACAAGTTGCCAATAGGCGAGATCGACCTGGACGAGGTGCACGCCAAGCTGGGGGATTGAAGCGTCGATCAAAACGCCTCCCGTGCGGAATGCCAATGATGACACTCCACCAGTTCACAAAACCGGTTGGCACAGGTCATCGATTTTCGAAATCACATTCGTGAAACAGGACGATCCGCCAATTGGGCGGATCGATTGTTTTTACTTGGCGTTCAAAGCTGACGAACGGCCCCTTTTGCCGCGCTGGTGGCCAGTTTGGCATAGGCCTTCAGCGCGGTTGACACCTTGCGCTTGCGCGGCTCTGCGGGACGCCAGCCTGCAGCATCTTGCTGTTTTCGGCGTTGGGCAAGTTCTTCATCCGTGACGGCCAGATGGATCGAGCGGTTTGGGATGTCGATTTCGATCTTGTCACCCTGACGTACCAGGCCGATGGTCCCGCCTTCGGCCGCCTCGGGCGAGACATGGCCAATCGACAGGCCCGATGTGCCCCCCGAGAATCGCCCATCGGTCAAGAGAGCGCAGGCTTTGCCGAGGCCCTTCGACTTCAGGTAGGAGGTCGGGTAGAGCATTTCCTGCATGCCCGGACCGCCGCGCGGGCCTTCGTAGCGGATCACGACCACGTCACCTTCTTTGACCTTGCCGGTCAGAATATCGTTCACTGCGGCGTCCTGACTTTCGCAGACATGGGCCTTGCCGGTGAACTTGAGGATGCTTTCATCCACACCAGCGGTTTTCACGATACAGCCGTCCTGAGCGATGTTTCCGAACAAAACCGCAAGACCGCCATCCTGACTGAAGGCGTGTTCCTTGGAACGGATCACGCCCTTTTCCCGGTCTGTGTCCAACTCTTTGAACCGGTTGGCCTGCGAGAAGGCTTGCGTTGTGCGGACACCTCCGGGCGCGGCCTTGAACAACTGCTCGGCCTCAGGATTGTTGGCCACCTTGATGTCCCATTTTGCAATCGCCTCACCCATGGTCGAGGAATGCACGGTGGGAACGCTATTGTGCAAAAGGCCTGCACGGCTGAGTTCCCCCAAAATCGAAAAGATCCCGCCCGCACGGTGCACGTCTTCCATATGAACATTGTGAATATTCGGCGCGACCTTGCACAAACAGGGAACCTGTCGGCTGAGCCGGTCCATGTCGGTCATGGTGAAGTCCACCTCACCTTCATTGGCGATTGCCAGCAGGTGCAGCACGGTATTGGTGGAGCCGCCCATGGCGATGTCCAGACTCATCGCGTTCTCGAACGCCTCGAAGGTTGCAATTTCGCGCGGCAGCAGGCCCTTTTCCTCGTCCTGGTAGTGGCGCTTGGTAATGTCGACGATCTTGCGTCCTGCCTCCAGAAACAGCCCCTTGCGATCGGCATGCGTGGCCAGCGTCGAACCGTTGCCCGGCAGCGCCAGACCCAGCGCTTCGGCCAGACAGTTCATCGAGTTGGCGGTGAACATACCCGAGCACGACCCGCAGGTCGGGCAAGCGTTTTCCTCGATATGTCGGACCTGCTCGTCAGTGTACTTGTCATCTGCGGCGGCAACCATCGCATCAACAAGATCGATTTTTTTGGCATCCAGATCGGCAATATCGATCTTGCCCGCTTCCATTGGCCCGCCAGAGACAAAAATTGCGGGAATATTGAGGCGCATGGCAGCCATCAACATTCCGGGAGTGATCTTGTCGCAGTTGGAGATGCAGACCATGGCATCAGCGCAATGGGCGTTGACCATGTATTCGACCGAATCCGCGATAATCTCGCGCGACGGTAAAGAATAGAGCATGCCGTCATGACCCATGGCGATGCCATCATCCACCGCGATGGTGTTGAACTCCTTGGCGACACCGCCTGCGGCCTCGACCTCGCGCGCAACCATCTGACCAAGATCCTTCAGATGCACGTGCCCCGGCACGAACTGCGTGAACGAGTTGACGATGGCGATGATCGGCTTGCCAAAATCATCGTCCTTCATGCCCGTCGCACGCCATAAACCGCGCGCGCCAGCCATGTTGCGTCCGTGAGTCGAGGTTCTGGATCGGTACATTGGCATGATGCTCTTTCCCTTTTGCCCGCCCCTGCGATAGGGTGCTTGTACGTTATAGCGCACGCTACCCGATGTACGTTATAACGTACAAGCGATATTGCGGGGCACGGGCATGGAATCGAACGAAATCACCCTAAAACTTCGGGAAGTAAGGTCGGCAGCGGGATTGAGTCTCTCGAAAGTGGCCGAACTGACTGGCGTCAGCAAAGCCATGCTGGGCCAGATTGAGAGAGGCGAATCAAGTCCGACCATTGCCACGCTTTGGAAGATCGCCAAAGGCTTCCAACTGCCGCTAAGCGCATTGATTGGACACGATGTCCTGCGTGACCCGACCGATGCCGGTGTGTTCCGTACGGTGACCTTTCCGGGTGAAATCAGGGTTAAGATCGTATTTCCTTTCGACCCTGTCTTGTGTGCGGAAACGTTTCACGTGGCTTTGTACGCCGATCAATACCACGAATCCCCTGCGCATGCCGCAGGCGTGACAGAAGAGGTTTTCGTCCTGAATGGAACTCTGGATGTGCTGCGCGACGGCGAATGGGTTCCACTGAACGCAGGTCAGGGGCTTCGCTTTGCCGCCGATCTGCCCCACGGCTACCGAGCGGGACACGCGGGAGCAACCTTTCTCAACATGCACCATTACGCGCAACCGACACCTGCGCAATCGCTAAGCTGACCTGTTTTGCACAAAATATGAAGTTCAGGAGACCTCCTTGGCCGAATTTCTTGATACCTTATCCCTGGTGGACGCCATCGGATCATTCGGAGCATTGATCGTTGTGATCGCCTACTTCGCGACCCAGATGCGTTGGTTGAACTCGGACGATCTGAGATTTCCGGTGGTGAATCTCGTAGGATCAGCTCTGATCGTTTTCTCGCTGATGACCAATTTCAACCTGGCCTCGATGCTGATTGAATGCTTTTGGATCTTGATCAGCATTGTCGGAATCGGTCAGCATTTTCGGACACGCCACCTGCGATAGCCTGAAATCCACGCGAGAGTTTGCAATAATACTTCAGGCTCAAGGACTCATGCGATATGGCTGGAAAAAATCCAGCGCCGGAACCCTATCCATGACAAAACTGTTTGCCCTCGCCCTTACCGCCCTAACTGCCACATCTGCTCCGGCTCAGGAATTGGTCGACAAAGGTTTTGCCGAAGGATGGAATATTATGATGGACCCGGCTTTGGGCAATGGCTGCTTGATCCAGACCGTCTATCAAGACCTTTCCGTGGTTCGGCTGGGATATGATGCATTGGACAATCGCGGGTATTTCACCGTTTACAACAAGGCTTGGGGAGATGTCGAACCGGGCAAAACCTATCCAATCCGGTTTGATCTGGATGGCGAAAACTTTGATGCGACCGCCATAGGTTTCCGTCAGGATCGAATTCCGGGGGCCACAGTGTTCTTCAAGGACCGGAATTTCGTGACTGCGATTGCCCTACGCAAGGTGATGACAGTGTATAATCCTGCAGGGCAAAAGGTCATGGCAATAGATCTGAAAGGAACCGCTAAGGCGCTGGAATATGCTCGCGAATGCCAAAAAGACCAGGGATGACAGCGCTAGCGAATCGGCTGGAACACCGCATTCTTGGCCTGACAGTCCTGTATCGTGTCTCGCGCGCAGGGAACAGGTTCCAGCGATTTTGACAGGCACACCCGAACTTCTTCGATGAACCCATCGCGGCAGGTGACGGTGAGCATGTCGGGATCAAGAGCGGGGTTGGCTTCCAGAAAAGCGTCCTCAACAACTGCGGCCGGCAACTTGATGGTCTTGTCCAGTTTACGAAATACCTCAGGCCGAACCACCATTTCGTAGGCCCGACGCGACAGGCCAAAATAATCGGCCGCGCTCAATCCCGAACATGTGCCGTGCTTTTTCCACTGGTGCCACGCCAAACCAGCACTTCCCTGAATATCCTCCATTTCCCGGGTCATCCGCCGGGTCGGCGGCGCTTGGATCGTACGGCAGTAGTCAGGCCAACCCCTGTGATACTGCGGCCAAAGCCCATGCATTATCCATCCGTAGTCGTGGCGCGCATCGCACTGCTCCGCTCCGCGTGCGTCTCCTTCGCGGGCGCACCAATTGGGCGACCAACTGAGAGACAGAACATAGTAGTCAAATTCGCCCGCCTCCTCACCAATCGCCAATGCTGGAAAAACCAAAAAAACCCACAAAAATACCCAGCGCATTCACCTCTTCCCTTCTTCGTCACGTCGGACTATATACGGCCCGAGTTCCCCGACAACGGAAACCTGCCCCGCTTCGCGAGGCCGCCGAATTCCGGCGACGGGAAAGATGTATTCAAAGGAGTGAGGCTCATGGCAAAACCTCTGATGGCCAAGGCGACCGCCGTGTGGCTGGTGGATAACACCACGATCAGCTTCAAGCAGATCGCCGATTTCGTGGGTATGCACGAATTGGAGATTCAAGGCATCGCCGATGGAGACGTGGCAGTCGGCGTCAAGGGTTTTGATCCGATTGCCAACAACCAGTTGTCTCAGGAAGAGATCGACAAGGCCCAGAACAACCCGCTGCATAAGCTGAAGCTCAAGTTCAACCCGGCGGCATCTGGCGAAGAAAAGCGCCGTGGCCCGCGTTACACGCCGCTCAGCAAACGGCAGGACCGCCCGAACTCTATCCTGTGGCTGGTCAAGTTCCACCCCGAGCTAAGCGACGGCCAGATCGCCAAGCTGGTGGGCACCACCAAGCCGACGATCCAGTCGATCCGCGAACGCACACATTGGAACATTGGGAACATGCAGCCAATCGACCCGGTTGCTTTGGGTCTGTGCAAGCAGTCCGAACTGGATGCCGTGGTGCAGAAGGCCGCCGCCAAGAAAGCCGCAGAAGGCGGCGTGATGAGCGACGACGAGCGTCGCAAGCTGGTGTCGACCGAACAGTCGCTTGAAATGGACGCGTCACCAAAGATCCCTACCGCGATCGAAGGATTGGAGACATTCTCTTTGTCGGACGACAGCGACAGCAAGGAAGATGACGAACCGATGATCGACGCCGACAGCTTCTTCAACCTGCCCAAAGGCGGAGCAGACGAGGAAGAAGACGACAGCGACGATCCACGTTTCTGACAGGTAACAAGCCCCGGAGATTGCTCCGGGGCTTTCTTAACCCGGATTTCTCATGCTGGAACTGCTTTCCAAACTGATCGGATCGCATCGCGCGGTGTCGGTATACGTATTTCTTCAAACCAAGGGACTTGCCGTTCTTGGAGTTGCCGGACTGGTCACAATTCTGACTGGACTGCTGCTGTTCGGCGGCGACGAAGCCCACGAACACGAAGCGTATATAACGGTGCCGGTACTTTCGGCGACTGCCGTCAACGGCGATATGAGCCAAGGAGTGATCACCTCGGTTCGTCTGCCTGACGGTTCAGCAACATCGATTACTTCGACAGAGGGAGAAATTGCCCAGACGGTCGGAACAACGGCTTGTATCGAAAAGCGGATCTATGTGGACAGCGGCAATCCCCGGTATCGCCTGAAATTACCGAAATATTGCAGCGAAAGCTGACCAGAGTTTGGCATTTCATCTGAAGCGAGCCTCCCAGTCTCCAGACCAGGAGGGTCTTTTTCAAATAATCAATTGGAACGTGACCCCGGCGACGATCGCGCCACTTATACCAAGCCCAAGATACATCACAAAGACTCTGGGTTTGACGAGCGACCAGACCGCCGCCATTGCCGGAATGGAGCTGACCGCACCCGCGACCATAAAGGCCATCGCGGCGCCCGCGCTCATCCCCTGCTCCACAAGTCCAGCCAACAAGGGCGGCGCGACGTACGAATTCAAATAGGCCGGCATGCCAACCAGAGCTGCCACGACAATCGGCCCCACCCCTTCGCCCCCGACGACACCGGCGATCAAATCGGCGGGAACATAGATGACCAACAAGGCTTCCAGCACATAGGCCAATGCCAGCCATTTCAGCAGGAAGAAACCGTTGTGAACGAATTCGGCGCGAAACCGGGTTCTGCGTTCCGGGTACTGCCAGAACTGCCACATCGGCATATCTGCTTTTTTGAGCCCGCATCCACAGCATCCTGCAGGTTTGTACACGCGCAACGGGGCCGCGAACACACCACGGGCCATCAATGCCCTGACGACAAAACCACCGAACAGGCCCAATCCCACCGCTGCCACGGCCTTGCCGATGGCAAAAGGCCATCCCAGGGCACTTGCCGTAATCAGCAGAGTCGGCGGGTCGATCAAAGGCGAACTGAGCCAAAAGGCCATGACTGCCGACAATGGCGCACCCAAAGCCAGAAGCCCCGCGATGAATGGAATAACCTCGCAGGAACAGAACGGTGCCAACCCCCCGATCAGGGCGGCCAATATGATCATTCGAGACTCTCGCCCTTCAAAGGCTCGCGCGATCAGGACTTCGGCACCGGTTGCCTTGAGGTATGCCAGAAGCAGCACCGCGAATAAAATGTACTGGCCAGTATGGGCCAGGGCCTTCGCCGCAAATGTCACAACCAGTCCCCAGTTTCCCGGATCGAGGACCGCGACACAAGCCAGGATCATTGCAATCGCCGACCACGGTGTTTTTAGGTAGGTAAAAAGCACTTTCGCAGGTCGAACCGGCGTTTGTGTCAAATCAGCCATCGTTTGCCGCCTTTGATTGGGTGTCCGCACAGCATTCGCTCAGGATGAAGTCCGCAAGCTTCCTCAACTCTTCGAACCGAGCCCTGTTGATGGTGCTTCGACCTTGTTTTTCCTGCTCGACCACACCGCCAGCAGCAAGGAACTTGAGATGATGAGCAAGCGTTGATGGCGGAATCCCGGTGCGGTTCTGGATTTCGCCGACGGACAAACCTGGCACACCTGCCCGAACCAACGTCTTCAGAACTTTCAGTCGCGCTTCCGACCCCATGGCCGAAAACCCTGCAGCAGCTGTTTCCCACATTTTCAGGCTCCAGTTATAACTATATTTCTAGTTATATAGTTTTAAAACTCAAATCAACCCACCAAAAACCGAAAATTCTGCCTCCACTCGGTAAGTCCAGATTGCACCCAAATTAGGTCCACTCTAAGGTAACCTCATGGGGATATCGGTCGACACATTCTTTCTGAAATCTGACGGACAAGGCACGCTACAAGCCCAGATTCAACAGATGATTGCCGAGGGCATTCTGTCCGGACGTTTTCACGTGGGCGAAAAACTGCCCTCATCAAGAAAGCTTGCCAGCCATCTGGGTGTCAGTCGCATCACGGTGACATTGGCATATACCGAGCTTTTGGCGAACGATTATCTCGTATCAAAAGGGCGGTCAGGTTATTACGTTTCGGAAAATGCACCTGTCCCGCCGACCTATTCACCGATGCAACGCGGTGAGGAGACGGTAAATTGGGGTCATTCGATCGCACGCCGGTTTTCCGGCGGTGATGTTTTGCCCAAGCCGCGGGACTGGCGCAACTTTCGCTATCCCTTCATCTATGGTCAGGCAGATCCTACGCTCTTTGATCACGCCAACTGGCGGTTATGTGCAGTCCGTGCACTGGGGCACAAGGATTTTGCATCGCTCACGGCAGATTATGTCGACGAAGACGATCCCTTACTCATTGAATTCATCGCCCGCCACACACTGCCCCGACGTGGGATTACAGCCAGGCCCGAAGAGATCCTGATCACACTCGGGGCGCAGAACGCCCTTTGGATCGCGTCCCGCGTTCTGCTGGACGCGGATCGAAAAGCCGCAATAGAAGACCCATGCTACTACGCTTTGCGCGAGCTTTTGGCGAAATCGAGCTGCCGCATGGCCACACTGAGGGTCGACATGGATGGTTTGCCGCCAGACGCCATTCCCGATGATACCGACGTCATCTTCACTACCCCCAGCCACCAATGCCCGACAACGGCGACAATGCCGATCGCGCGGCGGCGGGAACTGCTGCAACGCGCGCAGGAAATCGACGCCATGATTGTCGAGGACGATTATGAATTCGAACTCGCTTTTCTGGGGGCCCCCTCCCCTGCCCTCAAGTCGCTCGACAAGGATGGGCGCGTGATCTACGTCGGAAGCTTCTCCAAATCGCTCTTCCCCGGTCTGCGGCTGGGATACATGGTCGGCTCAGAACCCTTCATCCGTGAAGCCCGCGCGTTGCGCTCGCTTGTCTTGCGGCACCCACCGGGCCACATACAGCGCACTGCAGCCTATTTTCTGTCTCTGGGTCACTACGACGCTCAAATCCGCCGCATGTCCAACGCGCTGCTGGAGCGACGCAAGACAATCGAGGCGGCAATCGCTCAACAAGGCCTGACCATCGCCGGACGAGGCGCCTATGGTGGCTCGTCACTCTGGATGAAAGCGCCCGAGCACGTCAACACGACGGCCTTGGCAAACACCCTGCGCAGCCAAAGCGTTCACATCGAACCGGGAGAGCCATTCTTTTCCGGACCAGCACGTCCCAGAAACTACTATCGCCTAGGCTATTCCTCGATTTCAAATGAACGGATCGCACCAGGAATCGAATGCATTGCTGCCGCAATACCTAGGGAATGACGCAACTCTGGACTTAGCCTGCCACCTCGACTGGCCCTAACGACTTCCCCCTCGTTACGCCAAAACCAATTGCAATCGCCTGAGACAACCGTTTCAGGGACTCACTCATCCTGTTTGGGAGCGCTTACACATGAAAATGACAACGGAAGAAGCCTTCGTCAAAACACTGCAGATGCACGGTATCGAACACGCGTTCGGAATCATTGGCTCGGCCATGATGCCGATCTCGGACATTTTCGAAGAAGCGGGCATCACCTTCTGGGACTGTGCCCACGAAGGCTCTGGCGGTTTTATGGCCGACGGTTACACCCGCGCCACCGGCAAGATGTCGATGATGATCGCGCAAAACGGCCCCGGCATCACTAACTTCGTGACTGCAGTCAAGACCGCCTATTGGAACCACACCCCGCTGCTGCTGGTGACTCCGCAGGCCGCAAACAAGACTATGGGCCAGGGCGGCTTTCAGGAAATGGAACAGATGCGCGCTTTTGCCGACTGCGTCTGCTATCAGGAAGAGGTCCGTGACCCCTCCCGCATGGCCGAAGTCCTGAACCGCGTGATCATGCAGGCCAAGCGCAACTCTGCTCCGGCCCAGATCAACGTGCCGCGCGACTACTTCACGCAAGTAATCGATATCGAGCTTCCGAAGATTGTCGAGTTTGAACGCCCCGCAGGCGGCGGCGAGGCGCTGGATCAGGCGGCCGAACTGCTGTCCAACGCCAAGTTCCCTGTCATCCTGAATGGCGCAGGCGTGGTCATCGGCGGCGCGATTGAACAGTCCAAAGCATTGGCCGAGCGCCTGGATGCACCAGTCTGCTGCGGCTATCAGCACAACGACGCCTTCCCGGGTTCGCACCCGCTGCACGCAGGCCCTCTGGGCTACAACGGCTCCAAGGCAGCAATGGAACTGATCTCCAAGGCTGACGTTGTTCTGGCTCTGGGCACCCGCCTGAACCCGTTCTCGACCCTGCCGGGCTATGGCATCGACTACTGGCCGGCTGACGCCAAGATCATCCAGGTTGACATCAACCCTGATCGCATCGGCCTGACCAAGAAAGTCACCGTCGGCATCGTCGGAGATGCAAAACAGGTTGCCACGACCATCCTGGAGAAACTGGCAGATACCGCAGGCGATGCAGGCCGCGACGAGCGCAAAGCGCTGATCGCCCACACCAAGTCGGCCTGGGCGCAAGAGCTGAGCTCGATGGACCACGAGCAGGATGATCCGGGCACCACCTGGAACGAGCGCGCCCGTGCCGCCAAACCCGATTGGCTCAGCCCGCGCAAAGCATGGCGTGCGATCCAGCAAGCGCTGCCGAAAGAGGCGATCATCTCTTCCGACATCGGCAACAACTGCGCCATCGGCAATGCTTACCCGTCCTTCGAGGAAGGCCGCAAATATCTGGCGCCCGGCCTGTTCGGTCCCTGCGGCTATGGCCTGCCGTCAGTTGTGGGCGCGAAAATCGGCTGTCCGGACGTTCCGGTTGTCGGCTTCTCGGGCGACGGTGCCTTCGGTATTGCCGTGACCGAACTGACCGCCATCGGCCGCGAAGAATGGCCCGCCGTGACCCAGATCGTCTTCCGCAACTATCAGTGGGGTGCTGAAAAGCGCAACTCCACCCTTTGGTTCGACGACAACTTTGTCGGCACCGAACTGGACACTCAGGTGTCTTACGCCGGTATCGCCAATGCCTGCGGCCTGAAAGGCGTGATTGCCCGCACCCAGGACGAGCTGACCGCGGCCTTGGACCAGGCGATCAAGGATCAGAAAAACGGTATCACCACCCTGATCGAGGCCATGATCAACCAGGAACTGGGCGAGCCTTTCCGTCGCGACGCGATGAAGAAGCCTGTCAAGGTTGCGGGCATCGACAAGGCCGACATGAAGCCGCAACAGGTCTGATACATGACCCTTCCCTTTGACCTCACACTGGGCCAAGGGGGCTTTCTGGCCGCCGCGCTGTTCGCGGCGGCCTTTATTCGCGGATATTCCGGGTTTGGGTTTTCCGCGATCTTCATCATCCTCGCGGCACTGACAACCAATCCGATCCCACTTATCCCCGTGGTGTTTTGCTGCGAAGTTCTGATGACTGTTTTTCAGGCGCGCGACATCCGACCTCATATCGACTGGAAACGGGCGACCACTCTTCTGATCGGGGCAGGGATTGCCATTGTTCCGGCCGTATACGTCATGGCGCGACTGGGTGAACAGGAGGCGCGCATCGCGGTATCCTGCCTGATTCTGGTTCTAAGCCTGCTTCTGCTTAGCGGCTGGCAGTTTCAACGGCCGATCGGGCGTTCTGGTCATATCGGTGTCGGGATATTCGCCGGAATGGCCAACAGCGCTGGCGTGGGTGGACTGCCGGTTGCGGCCTTCATGACCGCCCAACCCATCCCAGCAACTGTATTCCGGGCGACGATGATCGTATTTCTGACCGGAATTGACCTGATGACGCTTCCGGTCATGGCCGCGAATGGTCTGGTTACGTCAGATACCGTGTTTGGCGTCGTTCTAGCATTTCCCATCCTTGGGTTAGGTATCTGGGCGGGAACGCATCGGTTTTCAAAGACTTCGCAATCCCAGTTCCGCAAATTCGTGGTTCTGATGCTATCCGTTTTTTCGATCCTCAACATCCTGAAGGTTTTGGTATGACGCTTTTGCCCATTGATCTTCTTCGCCAAAACCCTCCGACCACCCGCCCGGTTGTCGCGATGAGCGAGGGCAGTGATCCGCGAATTGTTGCAGGGGCACTTGCCGCGCACAACGCGGGTCTGACCGATATCATCCTGGTTGGGCCTCAGGCCCAGGTCGAGGCAACCTTGCAAACCGAAGGCGCAAGCCAGGGCGAAGGGTTGACTATTCACGACCCCGCATCATCGGATCTTACCGACGAGTTCGCTGGAATCTTTCATGAATTGCGCAAGCACAAGGGCGTCGACGAAGCGGCGGCCCGCGTGGCGGTCCAAGATCCCTTGACATATGCCGCCATGCTGGTTCGCACGGGTCGCGCGACCGGAACCGTGGGCGGCGCCGTGCACACGACCAGCGACGTCGTAAGGGCTGCCATTCAGGTCATCGGAACAGCACGCAATGCCGGGATGGTGTCTTCCTTTTTCCTGATGTACCCGCCCGAAAACGCCACCGTAGGGGCACGCGCGATGCTGTATTCCGACTGCGGCCTCGTGATCGACCCCAACGCATCGGAAATGGTCTCTATCGCTGTGGCCTCCGCTCAGTCTTGCCGCGCGCTTCTGCGTCAGGAACCGAAGATTGCGATGCTCAGCTTCTCGACCAAGGGCAGCGCCAGACATCCCGCTGTGGACAAGGTGACTGAGGCCACCAAGCTTCTGCAAACCAATCGCCCCGATCTGGAAGCGGACGGAGAGTTACAGTTCGACGCCGCCTTTGTTCCGTCGGTTGGGGAACGCAAATCTCCGGGCTCCACAGTCGCCGGGCACGCGAATGTCATGATTTTCCCGGATCTTGATGCCGGAAATATCGCCTACAAGATCACCCAACGGCTGGGGGGATATTCGGCTATCGGGCCAGTCATGCAGGGGCTCGCCAAACCAGCCAACGACTTATCCCGCGGCTGCAGCGCAGAGGACGTAACTCAGATCATTGCCGTTACCATTCTGCAGGCCACGAAAAACTCCCTCCCGGAAACACAAAAAATACCGTGACGACGTTCCAATATCTCAAATAGCCTGAGAACTTGTTCCCTTTACCAACCAGCAGGACCCGCCAATGACCCATCAGCAGCCGATCCTAGATACCTCGCCCAAAGTCTCGGACGAGATCCGGCGGACCACCTGTTACATGTGCGCCTGCCGTTGCGGCATCAACGTGCACATGAAGGACGGCAAGGTCGCCTATATCGAAGGTAACCGGGATCATCCGGTGAACAAGGGGGTGCTTTGTGCCAAGGGGTCAGCGGGCATTATGCAGGTCAATGCACCGTCGCGCTTGCGTGCACCACTCAAGCGCGTGGGGCCGCGCGGTTCGGGAGAGTTCGAAGAAATCAGTTGGGACGAGGCCTTGGATATCGCGACCGGCTGGCTGAAGCCTCTGCGCGAGAATGACCCGGAAAAACTTGCCTTCTTCACCGGTCGCGATCAGTCGCAATCCTTCACCAGTTTCTGGGCACAGAATTTCGGCACCTGCAACTATGCTGCCCATGGCGGTTTCTGTTCGGTCAACATGGCCGCTGGCGGAATCTATACGATGGGCGGCGCATTCTGGGAATTCGGCCAGCCCGACTGGGAGCATACCAAGCTGTTCATGCTGTTTGGGGTCGCCGAAGACCATGACAGCAACCCGATCAAGATGGGTATCGGCAAGATCAAGAAA
Source organism: Ruegeria sp. YKSF57 (assembly GCF_059612585.1). Classification (NCBI taxonomy): domain Bacteria; kingdom Pseudomonadati; phylum Pseudomonadota; class Alphaproteobacteria; order Rhodobacterales; family Roseobacteraceae; genus Ruegeria; species Ruegeria sp. YKSF57. The sequence continues at coordinate 72,294 of NZ_JBXWQW010000012.1, forward strand.
CGTGGCGCGCGGGTAATCGGCGTCAACCCGATCCGCTCGGGCTACAATGCTGTGGCGGACGACTGGGTCGGCATTACGCCCGGCACCGACGGGCTGTTCATCCTGTCGCTGATTCACGTTCTGATGAAGGCCGGCAAGATCGATCTGGACTACCTCAGTCGCTACACCAACGCTCCGGTCCTGATCAACGCCTCGGATGGTCCCGACAATGGTCTGTTTCTGCGCGACGCAGATGGGAAGCCTTTGGTCGTTGACCGCGCCACTGGCGAACTTGCCCCGTTCGACAAGTCCGGCGTCCGCCCCGATCTGTCGGCGGTTTATGAAAAAGACGGCGTGATCCATCGCCCGGTCTTTCACCTGATGGCCGAGCGCTATCTCAGCGAAGAATACGCCCCAGAATCCGTTGCGGAAAAATGCGGTATCCCCGCCAAACGTATCCGCGCCATCGCAGGGGAACTGGCCCGCGTGGCGTTCGAAGAGGCTTTCGAGCTGGACCAGGAGTGGACGGATTTCCGGGGCGAAAAGCACGCCAAGATGATCGGGCGGCCTGTTTCCATGCATTCGATGCGCGGAGTTTCGGCGCATGCCAACGGGTTTCAGACCTGTCGCGCGTTGCATATCCTGCAAATCATACTCGGAACCGTCGAGGTTCCCGGAGGGTTTCGCTTCAAACCGCCCTATCCGAAACCGATCGAAGCGCATCCGACGCCCCACTGCAAGGTAACCAAGAACACACCGCTGGATGGTCCACATCTGGGCTTTGTGCGTGGCCCCGAACATCTGGCGCTAAAGGCGGATGGCAGTCCTGCCCGCATCGACAAGGCGTTCACATGGGAAAACCCGATGTCCAGCCACGGGCTGATGCACATGGTGATTTCGAACGCACATGCGGGCGACCCCTACAAGATCGATACGCTGTTCATGTACATGGCCAACATGTCGTGGAACTCGACCATGAACACCAAGGGTGTCATGGACATGCTGACTGACAAGGATGAAAACGGCGAGTATGTGATTCCGCGCATCATCTATTCGGATGCTTATTCGTCCGAGATGGTCGCCTATGCCGACCTGATCCTGCCCGACACCACGTATCTGGAAAGGCACGATTGCATCTCGCTGCTTGATCGTCCGATCTGCGAAGCGGATGGCGCGGCCGACGCCATTCGCTGGCCGGTAATCGAACCGGACCGCGATGTGCGCGGTTTCCAAACCGTGTTGGTGCAACTGGCAAACAAGCTGAAATTGCCTGGATTCACCAACGAGGATGGTTCGGCCAAATACGCCGACTATGCCGACTATATGGTCAACCACCAGCGCAAACCGGGCATCGGACCGCTCGCCGGTTTCCGGGGTCCGGACGGGGATAAATCCGGTAGGGGCGAAGTGAACCCCGACCAATTGAATCGCTATATCGAAAACGGCGGCTTTTTCATAGAACATGTGCCTGAAGAGGCGCTGTATTACAAACCATGGAACACGGCCTATCAGGATTGGGCCGTTGGCATGGGCATTTATGACAGCCCGCAACCCTATCTGTTCCAGCTCTACTCCGAGCCGATGCGCAAGTTTCAGCTGGCGGCCGAAGGGTATGGCGACCGACAGCCGCCTGATCATCTGCGCGAGCAGATCAAGGAGCGCCTGAACCCGCTGCCTATCTGGTATGAAACCGATCAAACCGGCAACGAGGGCTTTACCGTCAATGCCCTGACCCAACGTCCGATGGCGATGTATCATTCCTGGGGCACACAGAACGCATGGCTACGCCAGTTGCATGGCCGCAATCCCCTGTATGTGCCCACCAAGCTGATGCGGGAACACGGGCTGAAAGACGGAGATTGGGCCAAAGTGTCTTCGCCACACGGTTCCATCACCGTTCCTGTGATGGAAATGGCCGCGCTGAACGAAAACACCGTTTGGACATGGAACGCCATCGGCAAGCGCAAAGGCGCTTGGGCACTGGAACCCGATGCGCCCGAAGCAACCAAGGGGTTCCTGCTCAACCACCTGATCCATGAATTGCTGCCGCCCAAGGGTGATGGGATGCGTTGGGCCAACTCGGACCCGATCACCGGGCAGGCGGCATGGTTCGACCTCAAGGTAAGAATTGAAAAAGCGGCGAACCCGGAAGAGATGGGTGAAAGCCAGCCGGCTTTTGACCCGATCAAATCGCCGGTCGGAACCGGCCCGAAAAATCTGGCTTGGAAGGTAGGCAAATGACCCAGCTTCCCCAATCCACCGAGCGCAAAATGGGTCTGGTCATCGACCTGGATACCTGTGTCGGCTGCCACGCCTGTGTTATCTCATGCAAAGGCTGGAACACCGAGAACTATGGCGCCCCGCTCAGCGATCAGGATGCCTATGGCGGCAACCCGTCGGGAACGTTCCTGAATCGGGTGCATTCTTACGAAGTGCAACCCGCAGAGGGACATGCGCAGCTTATCCATTTCCCCAAATCCTGCCTGCATTGCGAGGATGCGCCTTGCGTCACAGTCTGCCCCACTGGCGCCAGCTACAAGCGGGCCGAGGACGGAATTGTGCTGGTCAATGAAAGTGACTGCATAGGTTGCGGGCTTTGCGCCTGGTCCTGCCCTTACGGCGCACGCGAACTGGACATGGCCGAAGGGGTGATGAAGAAATGCACCCTCTGCGTCGACCGGATTTACAACGAAAACCTTCCCGAGGTGGACCGTATCCCGTCCTGCGTGCGCACCTGTCCGGCCGGAGCTCGCCATTTTGGCGATCTGGGGGATCCCGAAAGCGATGTTTCCAAACTGGTTGCCGAACGTGGAGGCATGGACCTGATGCCGGAAATGGGAACCAAGCCGGTTAACAAATACCTGCCCCCCCGACCCAAGGACAGGATCGAGGACCAGATTGACATACTCGCCCCCCTGCTCGCACCTGTAGCCGAAGAACCCAAAGGTTTTCTTGGCTGGCTCGACAAGGCACTGGAGAAACTCTGATGCATCCCGCACCTTCCGTCATCATCTTTACCACGCTGTCGGGTCTTGGCTTCGGCCTGCTGTTCTTTCTTGGCCTCGGGCTTCCGGCGGTGTCTGGCGTGGTCGCTTTTGTTCTGTTTGCCGTAGGTTTCGGCATCGCGGTGGCCGGCCTTCTGGCGTCGACCTTTCACCTCGGACATCCGGAAAGAGCGTGGAAAGCGTTCACCCAGTGGAAAACCAGCTGGCTTTCACGCGAAGGCGTTTGCGCGGTTGTCGCGCTTGTGGTCATGGGGCTCTATGCTATTGGCGTGATCTTCCTTGGCCAGCGCTGGACGCTATTGGGTCTCGTCGGATCGGTGTTTTCACTGGCGACGGTTTTCACCACCTCCATGATCTACACTCAACTCAAGACTATCCCCCGCTGGAACATGAAACTGACACCCGCGATGTTCCTGTCGTTCAGCCTGGCTGGCGGCGCATTGCTGAGCGGGCAGATCAGGGCCGCTTTGGTATTGTTGCTGATCGCTGCGCTGGTTCAACTCGCCTACTGGAAACAGGGTGATCATGCACTGGAACAGTCAGGTACCAACCTCGGAACGGCAACCGGTCTGGGTTCGCGTGGCAAAGTCCGCGCCTTCGAGCCGCCGCATACTGGCACCAACTATCTGCTGCGCGAATTCGTACATGTCGTGGGGCGAAAGCATGCCGTCAAACTTAGAATCATCGCATTTGGCTTGGCATTTTTCCTGCCAATCCTGTTGCTGTTGATGCCTTTCAACCACGTGTTTGCCTTGCTGGCGGTACTATCCCATCTCACTGGTGTTACTGTATCTCGATGGTTGTTCTTTGCTCAAGCTGAACACGTCGTGGGCCTCTATTACGGCAAACGTTAAAATTCGCGATTGCTCAGGGGGCGCTGCCCCCAGACCCCCGGGGTATTTCGGACCAGAAAGAAGCGAGAAGGCGACGCCGAAAAAGCGCCGTTTGTCCTTTTACAGAATGCCAGCGTGGGCCATGGCTGCGTCTATGGCGGTCTTGGTGCTGTCTTCGAGGCCGGTTAAGGGCGAGCGAACCTCTTCGCTGCACAGGCCCACTTTGCTGAGCGCATATTTCGCACCGACCAGGCCGGGCTCAATGAAAATTGCCTCGTGCAGCGGCATCAGGCAATCCTGATATTCCAGCGCCGTGGCGTAGTCACCCGCAAGCGTGGCCTGCTGGAACTCGGCACAAAGCTTCGGTGCCACGTTCGCGGTGACCGAGATGCAACCGACCCCGCCATGTGCATTGAAACCAAGTGCGGTGGCGTCCTCACCCGAAAGCTGGCAGAACTCCGGTCCGCAGGTGGCACGTTGTTGGCTGACGCGTGCAAGATCGCCAGTGGCGTCTTTGACACCGACGATGCGCGGCAGTTTGGCAAGTTCGCCCATGGTGGCAGGCGTCATGTCGATGACAGAGCGGCCCGGGATGTTGTAGATGATGATCGGAATATCTGCGCAGTCATGCAGAGTGTTGAAATGTGCCAGCAGTCCACGTTGGGTGGGCTTGTTGTAGTAAGGCGTCACCACGAGCGCCGCATCTGCCCCGACCTTTTCGGCAAATTGCACAAAACGGATGGCCTCGACGGTGTTGTTCGATCCCGCTCCGGCGATCACCGGAACCCGGCCCGCAGCCGCCTTGACCACTTCGGATATCACGGTTTCATGTTCTTCATGCGTCAGCGTGGGGCTTTCTCCAGTCGTTCCAACTGGCACCAGCCCCGTCGAGCCCTGTTCGATCTGCCATTCCACTAGATGTTTGAGCGCGTCCAGGTCCAACTCGCCGTTGTGGAACGGGGTGACGAGCGCGGGCATAGAGCCTTTGAACATGAAGTGTGCTCCCAAAGTGTCAGCGTAAGCGGGCGAACCGCAGGAAATGCGCGCCGAACAGATTGTGAGTTGATCCTGCCGCCGCACGGTTTATCGTGAATGGCTGTATCCTTGGTTTGGCGGGAATTGCAAGGGATGACACGCATTCTGAGAACGATCGCAGGGGTGATTCTGTGCTGCATGGCCCTGTCGGGACCTGCACGCGCGGAAACTGTCGACGATCTGCGGCTGGCTCTTGCCGAAATGCGGAATGACAACTGGAACGAGGCGTTGCAGGCGGCAGGACAGCGCGGTTCGGTCGCGCGCGATATCATCGTGTGGCACTGGCTACGCCAGGGATATGGCGAATCGGGTGACGCCCTTGTGTTTCTGGACCGCCGCCCGGATTGGCCCGGCCTTGATTGGCTGCGGCGGCAAAGTGAGCCCTCGTTTACGAATGCCGATCCGGATCGTGTACTGAAATTCTATGACAATATCCCGCCGCAGACAGCGGAAGGCGCCTTGAATCACGCGGTTGCACTGATGTCCAAAGGCATGCGCGGCGATGCCGAGGCGGATATCGTCATGGCATGGCGTACGATGCCGATGGGGCCGGGGCTGCAACGAAATTACCTTGAAAATTTCTCGACCTTGCTGAAACCGCATCACGAGGCGCGTCTGGACCGCATGCTGTGGGATGGCCACCTGATCAGCGCAAAGCAGATGCTGCCCTTGGTCAGCGAGGATCAACGCAAGTTGGCACGGGCACGGATCGATCTTCGCAATATGGCGCCAGGGGTGGACGCCCGGATCGCCGAAGTACCAAAAGCCTTGGCGAATTCTCCGGGTCTGGCGTATGAGCGGTTTTTCTGGCGCGACCGGAAGGAACTTGATGACAGCGCCATCGAATTGATGCTGCAACGATCAAACAGCCCGGAGACGCTGGGTGAGCCTGGGAAATGGGCCGAAGGACGCGCCCGCCTGGCCCGGTTGAAGATGCGGAACGGTGAAGACAAAATCGCCTATGACATCGCGTCCCGCCACCACATGACCCCCGGCATAGGGTATGATTACGCGGAACTTGAATGGCTGGCCGGCTTCCTTGCCCTGCGCAAGCTGAACGATCCCGGCACCGCTGTTCGCCATTTCCAGAACTTCTCGCAAGCAGTGGAGTCGCCGATCTCAGTCGGCCGCGCCGGGTATTGGCTGGGCCGGGCCTATGCCGAGAATGGGGATGCTGATAAAGCCTATGAAGCCTATGCCACGGGGGCCGCGCATCAGACCTCTTTCTACGGGCTTCTTGCTGCCGAACGGATAGGTCGCGCTTTTGACCCAGATTTGGCATTGCCGCGGCGCGCGCCGCATTGGAAACAGGCGAAATTTGCCGAATCCAGTGTTCTGGAGGCGGGGCTTTTGTTGTTGCAGGCCGACGAACGTGATCTGGCAGAGCGGTTTCTCACCCATTTGGTGGAAAGCCTGGATGAAACGCAAGCCGCGCAGCTTGGGGACATGGCACTGGAAATGGACGAGCCCCACGTCGCCGTGATGATCGCCAAACGGGCTGCACAGACTGGCATTGTGTTACCTGCAGCCTACTATCCGCTGCACCCCATCGCCGATCTTGGTCTTCCGATGGCTAAGGAAATGACGCTCGCGATCGCTCGTCGCGAAAGCGAGTTCGACCCGGTTGTGATCAGCGGTGCCGGTGCCCGCGGATTGATGCAGGTGATGCCTGCCACGGCAAAAATCGTTGCACAGGATCTGGGTATTCTCAGCGGGCACAAGACGAACCGGCTGACCTCGGACTGGAGGTACAACGCCAAACTTGGCGCGAACTATCTGGCCGGCCTTGCCGCCGATCTTGGCGGCAACGTGGTCATGATGGCAGCTGGTTACAACGCCGGGCCAAGGCGACCGATCTCGTGGATGGAACGGTTCGGCGATCCAAGGGCCGGAGAGATCGACGTGATTGACTGGATCGAGCACATCCCGTTTTCCGAAACACGGAACTATGTCATGCGGGTCACGGAAAGCCTGCCAGTCTATCGTGCTCGGCTGGGCAAACCAGCGTTGCCAATTCCATTCTCGCAGGAGCTTGTCGGTTCAACGCTGCTGTCGTTCGCGCCATAAGGTGAACAAACCGGCGGCAACGATCAGCCCCGCGCCTATGATCACAGCCGTGCGCAGAGTTTCTCCGAAAATGGTAATGCCCAAAATGGCGGCCCACACCAGGTGGAAATAGGCGAAGGGCTGAACTGCGCTTGCCTCGGCCATTTCATAGCATTTGATCAGCAGCCAGTGCCCCGTAACCCCGGTCACGCACAACAGCGCCATCCACATCCAGTCACGGCTGATCATCGGTTCCCAGAACCACATGCCAACCGCTGTCATCGCCACGGCGCCGGCAATTCCGGTCCAGAAGAAACTGGTTGCTGTGCCGTCCTGACGGGCAACATAGCGTGTCAAAAGGCCATACAGGGCGAACATTAAGGCTGAAATCAAAGGGACGATCGCCCAAGGGTTGAATACGCCCATGCCTGGTTGGAGAATGATCAAAACTCCCACACAGCCGACGCCGATGGCCGCCCAGCGCCGCCAACCGACGCTTTCACCCAGTACCGGTCCGCTGAGTGCGGCGACCAGCAAAGGATAACAAATGAAAACTGCCTGACTTTCAATGAGACCCAGAACCGTGAAGCCAAAGACGGCCACGCAAATTTCGCCCGCCAGCAGCAACCCCCGAGTTATTTGCAAGCCAATCTGATTGGTTCGCGCTGCCGCCAGAATCCCACCGGACGTCCGTGCCGCCAGGACAATTACAAACGCGGCAAAGAACCAATACCGGATCATGACGACCATGTAGGTGTTGTAGGTTCCCGCCAGATGGCGCGAAATGCCGTCTTGCAGCGCAAATACGATTGTCGCGCCAATCATCAGGGCAATTCCTGCCGGAATGTTGTTCTTTTGCGTCACGCTTTGATAGCCCGCGTCATGTGTCTTTTGCGGCCATAGCCGGGGATTCGTGTGACGGTAAACCCCGCCTCCTCCAGCCCCCGGCGGACAAAGCCCGCTGCGGTATAAGTAGCAGCCGTGCCACCGGTTGCTGTGTGGTTTGCGACATCGGCCAATAAATCCGCCTCCCACAATTCAGGGTTCTTGGCAGGGGAAAACCCGTCCAGAAACCATGCCTCGGCCTCGCCTGCCCAACCTCTTACGGTTTGCCGCGCATCGCCTTCGATCACTTCAAGCTGCAAGGTGCCAAGATCGCATGCGCCGCCTCGCCAATGGGCAAGAAACCGGCTGCTCCACTGGTCAAGTTCAGGAAAGGCTTGCAGCGCCTTTTCCATATCCGCCAAATCCATGGGAAACGCCTCGAAGCTGGTAAACTGAAGCCGGCCGGCCTGCCCCGCTTTTTCCCATTCCGACCAGACTGTCAGCATGTTCAGACCGGTGCCGAAGCCCAGTTCGGCAATCCGGAAGCCAGGTGTAAACCGCGCAGGCAGATCGTTGCCCGCCAGAAAGACATGCCGGGTTTCCTCCAGCCCGTTCTGCAGCGAGAAGTAGGGATCGTCGAACCGTTGGGACACGGGCACCGCGTCCCCTGTCCATGTCAATTTGGCGCGCTGGTCTGCCATCGTGATATCCTGTAGCAAGGCGGCGCGACACTGAACAAGGAACGGGGAATTGGCAATGGTCGATGTGACGGTTCGCGGCGCCGGTGTTTTCGGCCTCTCCATCGCGTGGACCTGCGCCCGACGCGGGGCAAAGGTGCAGGTGGTCGACCCTTTCGGTCCCGGCGCGGGATCAAGTGGCGGCCTTGTTGGCGCACTGGCGCCACATGTCCCCGAGAACTGGAACGCCAAGAAAGCCTTTCAATTCGAAAGCCTGATCATGGCTGAACCCTATTGGAAACAGGTTGAGTCGACGGGCGGCGTATCTGCCGGCTACGGTCGCCTTGGACGGCTTCAGCCGATTGCCGACGTTCGGTCTCTGGAGCTTGCCAGACAGCGTGAGATCTCCGCACGCGAGCTGTGGCAAGGACAGGCCGAGTGGCGGGTCGTGCCGGTGGCCAAGCTCGGATCATGGTGCCCACCCAGCGTCACTGGCCATGTCATTCACGATACGCTGAGCGCTCGGATGCACCCCAGGCGAGCGGGTGCGGCACTGGTGGCCGCACTTTCCGTGATGGGTGTCGAAGTCGTGGCTGATGCCCCTGATTCGGGTCGGGTGGTGCATGCAACTGGCGTTGCGGGGCTGGAAGAGTTAAACCGGGCCTATGGCAAGACTGTCGGCAACGGCGTCAAGGGGCAATCCGCGCTGCTCCGCTTCCATGCCGGTGAGGTGTCACAGATATTCGCGGATGCGATCCACATCGTGCCACATGCCGATGGAACACTGGCGATCGGCTCGACGTCGGAACGCGACTATGACGATCCGACCAGCACCGACAGCGCGCTGGACGACGTGATCGAACGCGCCATGCGGGCGGTGCCTGTCCTGCATGGGGCCGAGGTGATCGACCGCTGGGCCGGGGTCCGCCCTCGCAGCAAAAGTCGCGCGCCGATGTTGGGGCAACACCCGCTGCACAAGGGCCAGTTCATTGCCAATGGCGGGTTCAAGATCGGCTTTGGCATGGCCCCGAAAGTGGCCGAGGTGATGGCCGATCTGATCCTCGAGGATCAAAACAACATTCCCGATGACTTCCGACCCGAGGCGTCCTTGTGAGCGGAACTGACCAGAATCCGCGGCGAGTTGGACCGGATGACCCATCTATCCCGCAAATCCTGTCGCTGATCAGCGAATGCTTTGCTTTCATGGAAGGCCAGATCGATCCGCCATCCTCGGTGCACCGCCTGACCCAAGCGAGTATACGCCAGCAAGCCACCGAGGGTGAAATCTGGACCATCGGAAGACCCCCACATGCGGTCGTATTTCTGACGCCCAAGTCCGATCGGCTTTACCTCGGCAAACTGGCAGTGTCCGAAAACAAACGCGGTGCCGGACTGGCCCGGCAGTTGGTGACCCTGGCCGTGAGACGCGCGGTGGTGCACGGCCTGCCGACACTGGAACTGCAGACCCGGGTCGAACTGGTCGAAAACCACATCGCGTTCACGCGTCTCGGCTTTGTCAAAACCGGAGAGACCGCCCATCCCGGCTATTACAGCCCCACGTCGATCACCATGTGCAAGGTCGTTGGCTGACTGATCAGGTCTCGGCCGTCGCGCGCATACATTCGCGGCCATCCGGGCCGCGCACCCAAAGGTCGTCCCCGCTCCGGCACAGCTCTGCGCGCTCGAAATGCATCAGCGGCGAGGAGGCGCGAAAGGAAAAACCGGTCAGGGGGCCAATCACTTCTTCGGCCAACAACATAAGGTGCTGCGCCAGCAAGGGACCGTGCACCACCAGTCCCACATACCCTTCGACGTCGCGGGCATAGTCCAAATCGTAATGTATCCGGTGCCCATTGAAGGTCAGCGCAGAATACCTGAATAGCAGCGTGGAATCGAACCCGACCTCGCGCCTGTCGGTCTCGTCCCTGCGGGCCTCGGGCGGGTGTGGGCGCGGTGCATCCGGGTTCGGATCTTCGCGATAGACCAGATCCTGCCACTCGGTCAGGCGCAGGTTGTCCTGCTGCCAGATTTCATGCCTGAGCGTCACGAAAGCCAAGGGACCAGTACGACCTGTCTTCGAGGTCGCGCTTTCCAGTACCGACCGCCGTTCCGCCGGGAGACCTGCACGAAGCGGGCTTGAAAACCGCAAGCGCCCGCCGACCCACATCCTGCGCGGCAAGCCCATATCAGGGATCAGCCCGCCGCCAACTTTTGGATGCCCGTCACGGCCCAGGTATTCAGGCGGGCGCGGTGTCCAGAAATAAAGCTGGTGAAAGAACGGGGGCAAAGGCGATCCTGCACCGATCACAGGAACTCGCCCCAGTGCCACCTCGAACGCGGCAGCGCGGGCCGGGTCCATTACATCCCGTTGGATTTCCTGCGAAACATCCTGATCCATGCCGCCGACACTAACAGCCCCGCCGCTCCGGGCAAGTCAATGGCCAGCTTCGACCCGCAGTTTCTGCATCAGTATCTGCAAAGTCCTTGTATAGTGTTCGCTGGAGAGGCGTCCTGCTTCGTCGAACTCGGCGGAACTGTTCGCAAGATGCACCTCAGGACCTTGCAGCATTCGGGTCTGAAACGGCACCATGAAGGCGCGCAGGATCATCTGGGCGCGTTCGCCTCCGGCCCGACCAGCCGCCGCCGACATCACCGCAACCGGCTTGTCGGCCCAGGGCTTGCCGTCAGTCCGGCTGACCCAGTCCAAGGCGTTCTTGAGAGCACCAGAGGGGCCTTTGTTATACTCTGGCGTCGAGATCACCACCGCATCGGCCTGCACGATCTGATCGGCCAGCTTTTGGACCGCATCGGGAATGCCGTCCGCCTTTTCGTCATCACCGTTGTAGAGCGGCAGGTTCAGATCCGCCTCGACGAATGTACACGGCCCGAACAGCCTTGCTGCCTCGCGCATGAGCTTGCGGTTCGTCGCCTCTTTCCGCAACGAGCCAGAGAGGCCAAGCAGGGTAGGTCTTGACATGATCGAAAGCCCTTTCGTTGGTTTTGCATTACCTAGCCACTGACGGCGATCAACCAAACCCCACCTGACGCGCAGTCAATGTGCGCAAGCAAGAAGGGCCGCCATTGGCAGCCCCCCATTTCAGATACTTTTTTCCGGACTTCACCCAGCGCGCGTCGGCACGATCACGATCTCAACGCGGCGGTTCTGCGCCTTGCCTTGCGGAGTGAGGTTCGACGCAATCGGGTTGTTTTCGCCCTGCCCTATGGTGGTGATCCGGTTATAGCTCACACCGCCGGCCTGCAGGATATCGGCAACGGAATTCGCCCGGCGCACGGAAAGTCCCTGGTTATAGGCCGCATCGCCATCGCTGTCGGTATGGCCGATGACCTGCACGTTCGACTTGGGGTAACGCACAAGGTTCTGCGCGACTTTCTGCAAGTCCGACCGCAAGGCCGGCCGCACGGTGGCGCTGTCGGTGTCAAAGGTGATGTCGTTGGGAACCGAGACGATCAGGCGGTCACCCGCATTCGTGATCGTGATCCCGTCATTTGCAAGCTGCTGACGCAGTTCGGCGGCTTGCCTGTCCAACTCGTTGCCGACCGCCCCACCGGCAGCGGCACCGATGGCAGCACCGGCCAATGCACCAAGGCCCGGATCGGAGTCGTTGGCAATCGCCCCGATCCCGGCGCCCAACAGGCCACCAATCAGAGCGCCCTGTTTTGTGTTCTGGTTCGGATCAGTCTGCGTGCTGCGGGTAAGCGGATCGGTACATGCGCTCAGGACCACCGCAGAACTCAGCGCGGTCGCAAGGACAAATCTGGAAATCGTCATGGAATCACCTTCTGCTCAAGACCCCAACTTCGGGATTGCGTTGTTTGCCGCAGTATATCACGGCCTGCAATCGCAAGCTCAAGCAACAATCGGGCGAGATCGGCGGTTCCTCGCCCAACCAATGGAAACTGCACGTTCACCCCCACAGCTCAACGAACGTGGGTGTTTTTTGTCTAGTAACCGTACCTATCCGAAGAAGTCAGGCTATGTCGTTCAATCCGTCGATAAACTCACAGGTCGCGTGCAGGTTGCCCTGTTCGATCACATTGGCCAGACCAACGCGCTCTTCTGGCCCGACACCGTCACCGCTGGGGTCCGATGCGTGCGCCCCCTGGTCAAAACCATCCTCGATGGCGTCACTCGTCAACTCGCCCCAGCTGCATCCCGGATGGGCCTCGGTGGCGAATTCGAATGGATCAAAATCCACGTTGTTCGGCAAATCTGGCTTGTTTGGCATGTGTATTTCTCCTCGTTGACCCTTTGGGGTTACCTCAACAAGAAAAGTAACATCCACATTCATCTTTTTCGCAACTCTTTAATAATATTGAGAGTCTTTTCGGCAATATTCCTCCGATCACCGAATTTTCGGTATCAGTCGCGGATTTTATAATCTTGGAAAACGCGATTGACGTTGGACATGTTCATGCGTCAGCGCGCGCGCCTTCATAGGCCAGCATTGCCCGTTTCACCGGCAGCCCCCAATGATATCCGCCCAATCCGCCGGATTTTCGCAAGGCCCGGTGACATGGGATCAACCAACTGATCGGGTTTCGTCCCACGGCGGTACCAACTGCACGGACGGCTTGTGGCACGCCAATGGAACCGGCGATTTCGGAATAGGTGGAGACATGCCCGGTCGGAATTTGCAGCAAAGCTTCCCAAACCTTGATCTGCAAAGGCGCACCGATCAGATAGAGCGGTGTCGGTTCCGCCCCTTCGCGTTCTGCGCCAAAGGCGCTTTGTACCCATGCTCGCAAGCGCGTGGGTTCCTCGACGAATTCGGCCTTTGGCCAGCGAGAAACCAGATCGTCCATCGCCGCCTCTTCACCCGTCTCGGCCGCAAAGCCTATACCGCAGATTCCCTTGCTTGTTCCCATCACCAATGCGGGGCCAAAGGGGCTTTCGAACCACCCCCAATAGATGCAGAGCCCCTCGCCTTTTCGCGCGTACTCGCCGGGGCTCATGGACTCCCACCGGAGGAAAAGATCATGTAACCGCCCGCTGCCCGAAAGGCCCACATTGTGCGCGGTTTCCAGGGTGGTGAACCGTTCGTGCAGCAAAGCCTTGGCGTGACCAAGTGTCAGGTACTGCTGATATCGCTTTGGCGATACCCCGGTCCAGCGCGAGAACAGGCGCTGGAAATGCGCGGGGCTCATGTTCATCTGACTTGCAAGTTCGTCAAGTGAAAGGGTTTCTCCGCCCTGATCAATCAGATCGATTGCCCGCCGCATGACGTTGTAGTGATAGCCGGTTTCGGTGGTCTGGACATTCATCGCGCACCTCATTTCTTTTTCTTAACCTATCCCGCATTCCCATAGGCAGCGACCCGAATCGTGCGAAATGTACCTGTTCCCAGAGGGTAGTTGTCCGAATTGTACAAACCGCTGAACCGGTGCCTCTTTGCACTTGTGCGACCGAAGCGCGGACGGCATACCGGGCGGGATGGCAAAGCAACTCGATTATCACACGATCCACGAGATCTTTACCCGCTTCCATGCAGCCGACCCCGAACCCAAGGGCGAGCTGGAGCATGTGAACGCCTATACTCTTGTCGTCGCCGTGGCGCTGAGTGCGCAGGCCACCGATGCAGGTGTCAACAAGGCCACCCGCGCGCTGTTCCGGATCGCGGACACACCGCAAAAGATGCTGGATCTGGGCGAAGAGGGTCTGACCGAGCATATCAAGACCATCGGCCTGTTCCGCCAGAAAGCCAAGAACGTGATCAAGCTCAGCCGTATTCTGGTCGAGGAGTATGGCGGCGAGGTGCCCAATTCGCGTGCGGCGCTGCAATCGCTGCCGGGTGTGGGGCGCAAGACCGCCAATGTGGTGCTGAACATGTGGTGGCACTATCCGGCGCAGGCGGTCGATACCCACATCTTCCGGGTCGGCAACCGCAGCGGCATCTGCCCCGGCAAGGATGTGGATGCGGTCGAGCGCGCCATCGAGGACAACATCCCCGTCGACTTTCAGCAACACGCACATCACTGGCTGATCCTGCATGGCCGCTATCACTGCAAGGCGCGCAAGCCGATGTGCGGCACCTGCATCATCCGCGACCTGTGCCAATTCGAGGACAAGACCCTATGAAGACCTACGATATCGTCGGTATCGGCAATGCAGTTGTCGATGTCATCTCGCAATCCGATGACGTCTTTCTCGACCTGATGGGGATCGAGAAGGGCATCATGCAACTGATCGAGCAGGACCGGGGCGAGGTGCTGTATGCGGCGATGGAAAACCGGGTGCAGACGCCCGGCGGATCGGTGGCAAACACCATCGCCGGCGCCGGCGCGCTGGGGCTTGACGCGGCCTTCATCGGGCGCGTGCGCGACGATGCGCTGGGTCATTTCTATGCCGACGCCATGAATGAGGACGGCGTCGATTTCGTCAATCCGCCGGCGGCGGGCGATCTGGCGACCTCGCGGTCGATGATCTTTGTTTCACCCGACGGCGAGCGGTCGATGAACACCTATCTGGGCATCTCGACCACGTTAAGCTCGACCGATGTTCCGGAGCAGGTGACGGGCAACGCCAAGCTGATGTTCCTTGAAGGTTACCTGTTTGACCACGATGCCGGAAAATCGGCCTTTCGCGAGGCGGCGCGGGCCACCCGCGCGGCGGGCGGCAAGGCGGGAATTGCGATTTCCGATCCGTTCTGCGTCGACCGACACCGCGCCGATTTCCTGTCGCTGATCCAGCACGACCTGGATTTCGTGATCGGCAACGAGGCCGAAATCCAGTCGCTGTTCGAAAGCGACCATCTGGACGACGCGCTGATGCTGACCTCGGGCATCTGTCCCCTGGTGGTGTGCACCCGGTCGGGCGACGGTGTGACGGTAATGGACGGCACCCAGCGCATCGATGTGCCGGTCAATAAGGTTGTCCCGGTAGACGCAACCGGCGCCGGTGACCAGTTTGCTGCGGGTTTCCTGTACGGCATGGCCACGGGGCGCGATTTCGAGACCTGCGCCAGGATCGGCAATGTCTGTGCCCGCGAGGTCATCAGCCATATCGGGCCGAGACCGGAGGCGAATATGGTCGAGCTGTTGAAGGAAGAAGGCCTGCTTTGAGCCCTTGGCAGACATTGGGCTGGGACATATCATCTCTGAGTTCTATTGATTTGAGGCCTGTTATGTCGACACTTGCAGAAGACTTGGAATTGTTAAAGCATACCCGTTCACCTAAGCGCAGATCGGCCGCTAAAAGACTACGCAAACGTGGCGACCCGGCAGCCGGTCCTGACTTACTGGAGGCGCTCCGCAAAGAAGTTGAAGACCCAAGAACGTGGGAAACGCAGTATCAGCTTGTCATGGCGTTAGGTGAATGTCGGCATATTGATGCGCTGGAGTTTTTGACTGAATTCGCTGCTCGTCCCCTTGATGCGACTATGATCTATGTTGGTGTCGGGGACGCTATTGTTCGTTTGAAATCAGAGTCATCGAAGGACGGTGCACCGATTATGGATATCTTGAAATCTGGGAATGACATGCTGATTGATGGTGCATTCAGAGGCATGGCAATGCTCAAAATGGTCCCTGTTGATGATGACATTGATCGGATTTTGAATTTCGTTAGTCGCCGAGCTCAAGATGATCCGATTCGTATTTGGCCTCTCGCCGCTGCTCCCGGTTGGACTGGCGACAATGTTTCAAAATTCGTCGAAGAATGCATCCATTCGTCCGATCCGCAGATCGTGAGGGCTGCAAAACTTGCAGCAGGTAAAAAGTACTCGAATTGGAGCCCACTATAGGATCTTGAGGGAACATTCCATATAGCAGCAAGGTCCCGCACACCGGAACCTCACTCATCCATGTGCCGGAGAGGTCAGGGCAAAGCCCGGATGCGTTGTTTGGAACCGGGCATTCCCTGCGTCAAGGAAAGCTGGCGATTCTACCGGTTATTCGACCGTGATGGTGATGACCTCGGACATGATCGGGGTGGCGTGGGGGACGTGAGAGTGGTCGCCTGGCACCAGTTGCAGGGTGTGGTCCCCCGGTGGCAGGTCGATGGTCACCTGGGTCTGGCCGCCGCCGAAATGGCGGTGGTGATCATCAACCGGAAGGCCATAGGTCAGTTCCTCGGCCCCAACCTGCGCAGTCGCAAAATGGAGACTCGGACAACCGAAACCCGGATCGCTGTCAAAGCTTTCAACCGCATGACCCATCTCGGTCGCGCGACCTGTGAACGTGTCGCATAACGAACAGGGGAAAGGCGCAAATGCGGCCCAACCACTATTCGTGCAACACGGTCCATTCCAATCCGAAAAGCCCGAGACCCGGCGCGCCTGATGGTATGCGGAGTTTTCTCTGGATGCAGCTCAGCCGTTCAGCAGTGCATCGACCTCGGCCGTGTTCGCAGCGCCGTTGAGGATGGTGAAGTCGCCCTGCTCCAGCATGGCGCGGGCGCCGTCGAGGAGCACCTGCTGCGTGACCCGCGCCAATCCACCGCCGATGGAGATGCGGGCCGCGCCCAACGCGCCCATCTGGTCGAGCGTCAGATCACGCATCGTGCCCGCGGCCAACAGGTTAACCGGCGTTCCGGTGGCGGCCAGAGCGCGGGTGGTGTCGGCACCGACCAGCGGTGCATAGATCACATCGGCGCCCGCGCGGGCGAAGGCCTGACAGCGGCGCAGGGCCTCGGCCTGATCATAGCTTTTGCAAAGCCAGCCATCGGCACGGGCGGTCAGCACGATGCCAACCTCTCGTGCTACCGCAACTGCCGCCTCGATCCGGGCCAACGCCAGGTCGAACGGATAAGAGCCGGACCCCGGCAGCGCGGTATCCTCGATCGAGACACCGGCCAGCCCAGCCTCGGCGGCCAGCCGCACGGTTTCGGCCACGGTTTCCGGAGTATCGCCGAATCCATTCTCGAAATCGCCATTCACCGGCACGTCGACGGCTGCACAGACGGCGGCGGCGTGTTGCAGGGCCATGTCGCGTGTCATCTGCCCGCCATCGGTCAGGCCCAGTGTGAACCCATACCCCGAAGATGTCGTGGCCAGAGCTTGCGCCCCCAGCCGCGCCATCACCTTGGCAGAACCCAGATCCCAGGGGTTCGGCATCACCAATGGCTGGCCCGGCACATGCAGGGCACGAAAGCGTTCCGTCAACTCGTTGCGACGCATGACTTGGCCCTCCTCTGGGTCGTTTCGGCCAGACGAGCTTGCCTTTGGCCGCACTGTCAATCAAGCGCGGTTTGCGCCGCTCAGTTTCTGCCGAACAGATCCTTGAAGAAATTGTCAACCGCGTTTCCGATCGTGTTGTTCCGCCGCTTCTGCTGCTTGGGCTGTTCGGTGCGGGTGGGTTGCTTGGGGACCATCATCGGCAGCGGGGACGGTGTCATGCCTTCGGTCACGCGCACCATGGTTTCGTGCCAGATCTCGGCAGGCAGGCCGCCGCCAGTGGTGCCGGACAGGGGCGTGTTGTCGTCATAGCCCATCCAGACGCCGGTCACGTAATCCGCGGTGAAGCCGATGAACCAGGCATCGCGGGCGGCCTGTGTTGTGCCCGTCTTGCCCGCCACCTGCCAGCCGGGCAGCGCCGCCCGTTTGCCCGATCCTTCGGAAACGACCTTTTCCATCATCCAGATCAACTGGCGCGCGGCATCCTCGCGGATGACCCGCTCGCCGATACCCGAGGTGGTGGCCATCATCGGTTGGTCGTCGCCAATAAGCTTGAGTTCGGTCAGCCCGTAAGGTTCGACCGAGGAACCACCGTTCAAGATGCCCGCATAGGCCCCCACCATTTCGATCAGGGTGCTTTCCGACGCGCCCAAAGCCAGCGCAGGGCCAGCGGCCAGATCGCTTTCGATGCCGAACTCGCTGGCGACGCGCCGGACGTTGTCAAGCCCGGCGACCTCGGCCACCTTGACGGCGGGGACGTTCAGCGAGTCCTTGAGCGCAGCGGCCAGCGTCACCCGCCCGTAATGCTTGTTGGTGTAGTTCTTGGGGCACCATTGGCCCGAACCGGGAATGTCAATGCAATAGGGTTCATCCATCACGGTATCGAGCGGTGAATAGCCCAGTTCCAGAGCCGTGGCGTAAACGAAGGGCTTGAAGGACGATCCGGTCTGGCGCAGCGCCTGCGTGGCGCGGTTGAAGGCGCCCGAGACCTTGGTCTTGCGTCCGCCGACCATCGCCCGAACAGCACCGTCCGAGGACATGACCACAATCGCCGCCTGTGCCTTGGACCCTTCCTTGATCTTTTCCTGGAAGACGAATTTGAGCGCCTCTTCGGCCGAGGTCTGAATGCGCTGGTCCAGCGTGGTCTTGATCACCACATCCTCGGTCGTGTTGCGGGTGAAATATTCGGGACCGCTGGCCATGACCCAATCGGCGAAATACCCGCCTGCACGCGCTTCGGCGGCATCGGAAAGTTCCGCCGGGTTGTCCCGCGCCCAGTCCGCCTCGGTACCGGAGAGATAGCCCTGATCCTCCATCAGGCTGATGACCAGCCGGGCGCGGTTCTGGGACCGTTCCAGATCGTTGGTCGGCGCATAGCGGGTCGGCGCGACCAGAAGTCCGGCCAGCATCGCCGCTTCGGCGGGGCTGACCTCGGCGGCGGATATGCCGAAATAGCGCTGGCTTGCCGCCTCGAACCCGCGCGCACCCGCACCAAGGAAGGCCCGGTTGAGGTAGATGGTCAGGATTTCATCCTTGGTATACTTGACCTCCATTGCCATGGCATAGATGGCTTCTTTCATTTTTCGCCACAGCGACCCCTGGCGGCAGTCGGCCTCATAGGCGGCCTCCGACTCCCACTCGGCGGGAACATACGGAACGCCAAGACACAACAGCTTGGCCGTTTGTTGGGTGATCGTCGAACCGCCATGCCCCGACAGCGGACCTCGCCCTTCGCTGAGGTTGATGCGCACCGCACTTGCCACGCCACGCGGGCTGACGCCGATGTGGCGGTAGAACCGCTTGTCCTCGGTAGCGACAACCGCGTTCTTGAGGTGCGGCGAAACCGTATTGGCGGTGACAACCCCGCCGAACTGATCGCCGCGCCAGGCATAAACATTGCCGTCACGATCCAGCATGGTGACCGACCCGCGCGCACGGCCGTCAAGCACGGTGTCGGCCTCGGGCAACGTCGTGTAGACAAGACCAACCGCGAGGGCGACAAGCAGGGCCACGATGGCTCCGACACGCCAGGTAATCCCCCAGATCAGGCGGAACATCCAACGGAACAGCCGCTGGAACAGCCCGATGATGCCGCCGCGCGTTTTCCTGGGCGTCCGGCGCGTGGTCTTGCGCGACGCCTTTCGGGCCGCGGCCTTTTTCGGCGCCGCCTTCTTTGCAGTCGATTTCGACGGCGCCTTTTTCTTACCCCCGGACGGGTATCGCTTGTCGGCCACCAATGTCGGCCTGCGGCGCTTGGAGTCAGTCATGCTCAAATCTGCCCGATCTTTGCTTTTGCCGGACAATACCCTGCCCAGCCGCCCATGTAGAGGTGCGAATTTCCTTAAATTTCCTTCATCTTTGCGCCGCTTTTTTCATCACAAGTGTCGTTTTGTGCAAAAATTGTGCGATATCTCGCGGTTTTGGTTCCGCCACACGCCCCAATTCCGTTCCCCGCCGACGATTCAGCAGTTTTTCTGCAGGTGCGAAATGCCGGGTGGGCCGGCGCTATCAAGGGGAAAGACGTGAAACTGATCATTGCGACAATCAAGCCATTCAAGCTGGAAGAGGTGCGCGAAGCCCTCACCGGCGTGGGTGTGCGCGGCATGATGGTGACCGAGATCAAAGGCTTTGGCTCACAATCCGGACACACCGAAATCTATCGGGGCGCGGAATACGCCGTGAACTTCGTGCCCAAGATCAAGCTGGAAATCGTGGTGCCGGCAGAAATGGTTGAACAGATCGTAACCACGATCTCGTCCACCGCCAAGACCGGCAAGATCGGTGACGGAAAGATTTTCGTACTGGACGTCGAACAGGCGATGCGCGTGCGCACCGGCGAAATCGACGCGGACGCGCTGTAAGCGCGGCAACCCCCTTTGAGGACTTCAAAATGAACGTGATCAAGACTTTAATCCCGGCAGTTGCCGTCGCCGCATTGCCACAAACGGGACTGGCGCAAGAGGCCGCCTCGGGCGAGGCCGCCGCGCAAACGCAATTCATCCTGAATTCACTGCTGTTTCTGGTCGGCGGGTTTCTGGTGTTCTGGATGGCCGCGGGTTTCGCCATGCTCGAAGCCGGGCTGGTACGGTCAAAGAACGTGACCATGCAGCTGACCAAGAACATCGCGCTGTTTTCGCTGGCGGCGATCATGTTCTGGCTGGTCGGCTATAACATCATGTATCCGGGCGACGGCAACTGGATCATCGAGGGCGTGTTTGGCACGATCGCCCCCAAGGACATCAAGACCGACATCGACGCGGGCGGGTATTCCAACGCCTCGGATTTCTTCTTTCAGCTGATGTTCTGCGCCACCACCGCCTCGATCGTGTCCGGAACGATGGCCGAGCGGGTCAAGCTGTGGCCATTCCTGCTGTTTGTCGTGGTGCTCACTGGTATCATCTATCCGATCGAGGCCTCGTGGCAGTGGGGCGGCGGCTGGCTGAGCCAAATGGGTTTTTCCGATTTCGCCGGCTCGACGCTGGTTCACGCGGCGGGCGGGTTCGCCGCCTTGGCAGGCGCGCTGGTGCTGGGGCCGCGCATCGGCAAGTACAACAAGGATGGCAAGGTGGTGCCGATGCCCGGCTCGAACCTGGCGCTGGCGACGTTGGGCACCTTCATCCTGTGGCTGGGCTGGTTCGGTTTCAACGGCGGTTCGCAATTGGCGATGGGTACGCTTGAGGACGCCGACGCGGTGGCGCAGATCTTTGCCAACACCAACATGGCCGCTGCTGCCGGTGCGGTTGCAACGCTGATCCTGACGCAGGTTATGTTCGGCAAGGTCGACCTGACGATGACCCTGAACGGCGCGCTGGCCGGGCTGGTGTCGATCACCGCCGAGCCACTGGCGCCCACGCTGTTCCAGTCGCTGATCATCGGCGGCGTCGGCGGTGTGATTGTGGTCTTTGCCGTTCCGATGCTGGACCGGGCCAGGATAGACGACGTGGTGGGCGCAATTCCGGTTCACCTGATTGCAGGCTTCTGGGGCACTTTCATTGTGGCCTGGACCAATGGCGATGCGTCCTTTGCCAAACAGATCATCGGCTTTGGTGCCATCGGCCTGTTTGTCTTTGTCGTCAGCTATGCGTTGTTCACGATCCTGAAGATGACCGTAGGCCTGCGTGTGGGTGAAGAAGAAGAGATCAACGGACTCGACATGGCGGAACTGGGGATGGAGGCCTATCCGGAGTTTTCCAAGGGTTGACCTGATAGGCTTTTGCACAAACGCCCCGGACCCAACCGGGGCGTTTTGCGTTGCGGGCTTTGATCGCCTAGGCTTGGTGTCAACGCGGATGAACCGGAGGGCCTGATGGCGACAGCACCGGACACACTGGTCGGCACCAGTCTCGAATGGACTGGCGTTCATCATTCGGGCACCGGCGATTTTGCCGATCTGTCCACGCATACGGTCAGTTATGAGACAGAGACGACCTGTTATGTGACGGCGGCCGGCAAGCTGGTTGGCGAGGCGCGATATACCTACAGGCGGCTCGATGACCGGATGGGGATCTGCATTTATCGCCCGGCGGAATATCAGGGCCGGACGGATGTCATCCTGAACGCAATGTTCGATTTTGGCGAGATGAAGGACCGCGCGGTCCTGACGGCAGGAGGCGAACCGTTCGCGGTTGCCGATGGCGGCATGCGGTTTGTAAAGACACCACCGCGCCCCGATTGACCGAGGCGCGGCGACTGACCGGGTCAGACCCCGACGTCAACGATGGCTTTTGCCAGAATTGGCACGGTCGTCGCGTTCAGCCCGGCAATGTTCAGACGGCTGTCACCGACCATGTAGATGCCATGCTCGACCCGCATCTTCTCGACCAGTTCGGGCGCGGCGCCGAGGCGCGAGAACATGCCACGGTGCTGGGCGATGAAACCGAAGCGGTCAGAGCCGGTCAGGCGTTGCAATTCATCAGCCAGTTGCCGACGCAGGTCCAGCATCGACAGGCGCACCTCTTCCAGTTCGGCCGCCCAGTCGGCGCGCAATGCGTCGTCCTGCAGGATTGTGGATACCACCCGCGCGCCATGATCCGGCGGGAAGGAATAGTTCTGGCGGTTCAGGAAGGCCAGCGTGCCCTGATTGAGCGCGGTCTGACCGGCATCGGCGCTGATCGCCATCAACAGGCCGGTACGCTCGCGATAGACGCCGAAATTCTTGGAGCACGACGCCGCGATCAGGCATTCCTTGACCGAAGATGCCACAAGACGCGTTGCCTTGCCGTCTTCCTCCAAACCGTCGCCAAATCCCTGATAGGCGATGTCGATCATGGCGATGAGGCCACGCTCGTTGATGAGGTTCACCACCTCTTGCCACTGCACAAGGTTCAGGTTGGCGCCGGTCGGGTTGTGGCAGCAACCGTGCAGCAGAACCACATCACCCGCACTGGCGGTTTTCAGGTCGTCCATCATGCCGTCGAAATCGACGCCCCGGGTATCGTTGTCGAAATAGCGGTACTGGACCGTTTCGATGCCCAGATAGTTCAGGATCGACAGGTGGTTCGGCCAAGTGGGGTTCGACACGAACACGCGTGCCGAAGGGTTGGCCATGCGGACCATCTCGAACGCCTGACGGCAGGCCCCGGTTCCGCCTGGTGTCGCCACCGCCGCCACGTTGGCACGCGGCACCGCGCCGCCCAAAACCAGTCCGATCATTGCATCCGAAAACGCCGGGTCGCCCGCAAGCCCGGTATAGGCCTTGGTTTCCTGCTGTTCCCAGATACGCTGTTCGGCTGCTTTGACCGCACGCATGACGGGGGTGACACCATCGGCATTCTTGTAGACGCCCACGCCCAGATCAATTTTGTCATCGCGCGGGTCGTCACGATACATCTGCATCAGCATGAGGATCTTGTCGGCGGGCTGCGCCTTGAGATTTTCGAACATCAGTTCTCTCCGGTTGCGACGGGCAGGGTCGGGAAGGCACCCCATTCAGCCCAGGAGCCGTCATAAAGCGAGTGATCTTTCTTGCCCATGCGCTCGAGCGCGAGGCTGAGAATGGCGGCGGTAACACCTGAGCCGCAGGTGGTGATCGCCGGTTTCGACAGGTCCACCCCGGCGGCTTCGAACACCGCGCGGCAGTCATCGGGCGATTTCATCGTGGCATCCTTGTTCAGCAAGTTGCCGAACGGCACATTGCGCGAGCCGGGAATGTGGCCCGACCGCAACCCTTCGCGCGGCTCGGCCTCGGATCCGGAAAAGCGGCCTGCCGAGCGGGCGTCGATGATTTCGTGATCGCGCAGCTTGGCGGCGGCCGAGACCTGTGTCACATCGCGCACCAGATGGTTCTGCACCCGGACGGTCATGTGCCGGTCACGGATGACGGGGGGCAGATCCTCGATCTCGTGGCCCTCGGCCTGCCACTTGGGCAAGCCGCCATCAAGCACGGCGATGTTGTCCTGCCCCATCAGCCGGAACAACCACCAGACCCGCGCCGCCGACATCAGGCCGGCACCATCATAAACCACCACCTGATGGCCGTCGCCCACGCCCATCGCCCGCAGGCGCGACATGAATTTCTCGACCGGCGGCACCATGTGCGGCAGATCAGAGCGGTGATCGGCGATATCGTCGATATCGAAGAACCGCGCGCCGGGAATGTGGGCGGCGTCATATTCCGCCTTGGCGTCGCGCCCCTGCTGCGGCAGGTACCAGGACCCGTCGAGTATCCGCAAATCCGGGTCTTTCAAATGTGCGGCCAGCCAGCCGGTGGAGACAAGAGTTTTCGGATCGTCCTGCATCTAAGCCCCTCCTATGCGCGCAGGAATTTTCCTATACGGGCGGGCGCAAGGGTTCAAGGCAGGATAACGATGGTGGCGCAACCGTCGCCCGAATCTGCGCGGTTTTCGGGTCTCGGGACCGCTCAAGGCACTGTCGGCGATTCCGGTTTCGCCGCCAGTACCGCGATCTGTTTCCAAGTGGCCGACGACAGCCGTTTGGGCAGGCCGCGAATTATGGCGTAGCCGCTCCGTTCGGTCAGCGCATCTTCGACCACGGAAACCGAAATGGTGTCATTCGAAACATCAAACCCAACCAGAACCACAGATTTGCCCTGCG
This sequence comes from Ruegeria sp. YKSF57, assembly GCF_059612585.1. NCBI lineage: Bacteria > Pseudomonadati > Pseudomonadota > Alphaproteobacteria > Rhodobacterales > Roseobacteraceae > Ruegeria > Ruegeria sp. YKSF57. The sequence continues at coordinate 96,878 of NZ_JBXWQW010000012.1, forward strand.
TCATTCACCTCCCAAACAGGGAGGCTGTAAAACGCCCTCCATACAGAGGCCAACTTGAGGGGCACGTTGGTCAAACGGTGCCCAGTAATCTATGCGCCTGGTCTCCGTCTGTACCTTCCAGAGTGACGCGGTGACGAGAGAGGAATGCATAGATCTGATCGAGCACCGCGCGAATACGAACTGCGTTTCTTACATCCGGGTGAACCAGTACCCACAAGTCGGTTTCCAACTCCTTGATCCTGGGGCTGACCTGTACCAGATCCTCGACTTTGTCACCCATGAAGCATGCTACAATTCCGGGTCCTCCCCCTAACCGGATGTAGTGGAGAACCGATTGGATTGAATTGACCCTCAGGTGCACCGTTTTGTCGAAGTTGTGGCGGCGCATCCAGTTTTCCTGCGGCAAGTGGGACAGGCTGTTGTCTATGCCAATCCAGTCCAGACCATCAAAACGCTTCGTTGTGCCTTGCGCCACTGCGAGATCCCGGTGCAGGTACACTGCAAACCCGATTTTTCCCATTTTGCGGCCTACGAGCGTTTCTGGTGGAGCGTTTGTGGGGCGAATGGCAATGTCAGCATCCCGGCTGCCCAGATCATACATCTGGTTTGAAACCGTAATCTCTAGATCAATGAGTGGAAAAGCCCTGCGCAACTGCAGGAACATCGGCGCCAGAAAGCTAAAGTGCAGCGTATCGGTGGTTGTTATGCGGACTGTGCCTTCGAGGTGCGGCTCTTGCCCATATATCTGCCGGTCGATTGCCGCAACCCGACTGGCGATATCGTCTGCGAGACGGATCAAAGCGTTCCCGTGTTCGGTCGGTACATAGCCGCTTGGTGTCTTTTCCAGCAAGTCGACAGCCCATAGCTGTTTCATGCGCTGGATACGACGCAAGACCGTCGGGTGGCTCAAACCAAGAGACCGGGCTGCTCCTGACAGGCTGCCTGTTTGAGCGACCGCTCTGAGGAATCTCAAATCGTCCCAATTCATCTGTTCAAACATGTACACCTCCTGGCCAAATTTTTCGAATACTGCCCCATTTCTGAACAATTTACAGTTCTTCCAGAATACACCTGCGAAGCGAAGGACTTATTCATGACAAAGATTCTGTACGTCGAAGCCTCTCCCCGCAAACAGCGGTCTCACTCGATTGCGGTTGCCAAGGCATTCATCGAAAAGTGGCATACCCAGAATCCTGGGGGTGAAATTGACACTTTGGACCTGTGGCACGGAAATCTGCCCGAATTCGGGGCTGATGCGATTTCTGCCAAGCATCACAGTCAGACTGACGGCAAGATGAGCAATTCTGAGGCCGCAGCATGGAAGGCTGTCACAGAACTGGCCGCTCGTGTTCAGACAGCTGATATCATTGTCTTTAGTTCACCGATGTGGAATTTCATGGTTCCTTATCGGCTGAAGCAGTTCATGGACGTGATTACCCAACCTGGTATCGCCTTTGAAGTGACTGAAGATGGCCAGTTTCTTGGACTGCTTACCGGAAAGAAAGCCATCGTCCTGCGTGCTTGTGGGGGCGATTATGCAATCGGCACCCCTGCCGCCGCTTTTGATTTCTTTCGTCCGTATTTTGATGGCTGGCTCGGCTTTGTCGGCATCACGGATGTCGAGTGGCTGGACGTCGCGCCAACAGAGGGCAGCCCGGCAACTGCGGCAGCTGCACGAAATGAAGCCATTCACAGAGCTGGGCAGTTGGTACAGGCGTGAGTTCGGCGCAATCGCTGACAGGACCTGCCCCGCTTGAAGCCGCTTTCTGTCAGGCGAGGAAAGGTGCGCCAGCCAGAGGCGGCGCGCCTGCCTCAAGGATCAGGTAATACCGCCCAAGCAGGGGTACTTCGGCTCCGGATCACGATCCAGGCTGAATTTTGATCCTTCGCGTCCCAAACTCGATTGCCTGAAACCGCCGAAGGGGCCACATCGGTTGAGATCAGGTTGGTATTGGCTCGGATCATTCCGGTTGATAAGTCCAGAGGCTCTAGGCGCATAGGTCCTTGATACATTGTGGGTTGGGATGGTGGGTGATGAGAGACTCGAACTCCCGACATCTTCGGTGTAAACGAAGCGCTCTACCAACTGAGCTAATCACCCGTGATGGGGGATGTAGCCAAGAGGGACGGCGCGCGCAAGAGGGGTTGGAGAAATTCTTGCGCGATCCCGGCCCTAGTCCCGGATGTTCTTGAGTACCGCCAGCAACTGCGCCACCTCGTGTTCGGTGTTGTAATGGCACAGCGAGATGCGGATGCAGTCGCTGAGGCCCAGCGGGGTCAGCACGTTGCCGCTGTAATGGTCGGCCTTGCGGATATGGGTGCGAATCCCTTGTTCGTTCAGCCGCGTGACCACGTCGGCCGAGGGCACATCCTCGACCACGATCGAAACCAGCCCCTCGCGCGCCGGGTTGTCCGCCCCTGCCAGGATGTGGATGTGATCCATGTCGCGCAGGCCGGGAAGATTTCCGGTGCCGTTGATCATCGCATTGGTCAGGTGGGTTTCATAGGCGTGGATGGCGCGACCCGCCGCCTCGATCCGGGCGCGGCGATCGGTCTGGTCGGACACCTCGCCGCCCAGCCAGTCGAAATAGGCCACCACGTCGGACATGGTGGCGTATGACCCGGTATCGCGAGTGCCGAATTCCCACCCCGTTGCGGGCGCGTCGATCAGCATGTCATGGGGCAGCGCCGTCAGCCGGTCCGATATCCACGCCACGCCGTAGCCATGGCGCGAGAACATCTTGTAGGGCGAGATCGCGTAGCCGTCGACGCCATAGCTGTCGATATCAAGCTGGCCGTGGGCCGCGTGCTGGATGCCGTCGACGACGATCAGGCAATCGGGCGCGACATCGCGGATCGCGGAGGCTATGGCAGCGACGTCCATGCCCATGCCGGTCACGGGCGAGGCATGCACGATGGTGGCGACCGAGACATCGGGTGTCAGGTGTGCGAGGTACTGATCCGCCGTGACCATGCCGGTGTCATCGTCATGCTGCACGTTCACATAGTCCAGCCCGGCAATATCCGCCCAGCGCCGCGCGGCACTGCGGCTGGCGGGGTGTTCGATGGAGCTGCCAATAACCTTGCTGCCTTTGGGCGCATTCACGCAGGCGGTGCGGATCATGCGAAACAGCAGCTCGGTACCGCTTTCGCCGACAAAGAACTGCCCGGACGAGGCATTCATCAGGGTCGCCATGTCCGACTTGGCCCGATTGATGATGTCGACCAGCGCGTGGCTGGCCACGTTGTCCCGGCCCTGATTGTCGGGGATGGCCGCGAATTTCGCCGTGGTTTCAACCACCGAGTTCAGCGTCAGCGCGCCGCCCGCGTTCTCGAAAAAGATGCGCGGCCCTTGGAACGGGCAGGCATCCACATGCGCAAATCGCGCGCGAACGGCTTCGATCAGACCCGGTTTTTCGTGCAGCA